>JAGLQT010000191.1 GCA_023136715.1 Gammaproteobacteria bacterium
AAGGTTTTGATCGTATACTCGCGCCATATGCCCGTAATCTTAAAAAACTGGGTATAGAAATGAACTATCGCACAGTGGATTCATCCTTATATAAGCGAAGAATCGATACCTATGATTTTGATATGGTGGTGACCAGTTATCCAGCTTCCATGTCGCCGGGTAATGAATTGAAAAGCCGCTTTCATTCTCAGGCGGTCAATACAAAAGGGGCGCGTAATTTATCAGGTATAGACCACGCTGTTGTCGATGCTTTGATTGAACGTGTACTTAATGCTGAAGATCGGGCTCAGTTGTTAGTTGCATCGCGAGCACTTGATCGTGTTTTATTGTTTGGCGAATACCTCGTACCAAACTGGTATATCGACAAGCATCGTATAGCTTATCGAAATATTTTTGATTACCCGGAAACATTACCTTTATATTATGATCCGATAAGCTTATTAATTAAATCCTGGTGGAAGAAATCAACCGTACAGCAGGCTCCAGCTGATCAATAAAAAGACGCATGTTTAATTATATTATTAAAAGATTGCTGCTAATGATCCCAACCCTGTTTGGTGTCATGCTGATTACTTTTGTGGTCACCCAATTTGTGCCGGGTGGGCCAGTTGAGCAACTGGTGAGTCAGCTGGAGGGCAATGCCGTGAGTGGTGAAGCCAGTAGCGGCACGCATGGTCTGTATCGTGGAGCAACTGGTTTAGATGAAGAATACATAGAAGAAATACGTGTGCTTTATGGTTTTGACAAGCCTGTCCATGAGCGTTTTATGATCATGATAACTAACTATTTACGTTTTGATTTCGGTGATAGTTATTTTCATAACCAGTCTGTTATTGAACTGATGGCATCCAAACTGCCTGTTTCGATTAGTCTGGGTTTGTGGACGTTTTTTATCGTTTATCTCACCTGTATTCCCCTGGGGATTACCAAAGCCGTGCGCGATGGCAGTATGTTTGATGTGGTCAGTAGCACCTTGATATTGATCGGCTATGCGATACCGGGGTTTGTTTTAGGTATTACGTTATTGGTATTTTTTGGTGGTGGAAGTTTCTTTGATGTCTTTCCGCTAAGAGGTCTGGTCTCGGACAACTGGGATGCTATGACCTGGGGAGATAAAATTCTGGATTATTTGTGGCATATGGTTTTACCTATTATTGCATCAGTCATTGGTAGCTTTGCGGTGATGACCATGCTGACCAAGAATAGTTTTATCGAAGAGATTAGAAAGCAATATGTGTTGACTGCGCGCGCCAAGGGCTTATCTGAAAATGCGGTACTTTATCGACACGTATTTAGAAATGCCATGATTCCCCTGGTGACGGGGTTTCCTGCCGCTTTTATTGGTGCATTTTTTACCGGTAGTTTATTGATTGAAACTATTTTTTCACTCGATGGCCTGGGCTTGTTATCTTATGAGTCGGTATTGAAACGTGATTATCCTGTTGTGCTGGGTTCGCTTTTTCTGTTCACTTTGATGGGGCTGGTGGCAAAATTACTCGCTGACCTCAGTTATGTTCTGATTGATCCTCGTATTCATTTTGAATCGGTGGAGCCTTGATAATGAAGAAGGGATTTTACCTAACACCCGGCCAGCGTTCCTGGTTGCGCTTTAAATCAAATCGACGTGGCTATATTAGTTTATGGTTGTTTGGTATTTTATTTTCGTTGAGCCTGGTTTCTGAAGTTTTATTCAACGATAAACCTTTGCTGGTTAATTATCAGGATGAATTATATTTTCCTTTTCTGGTTTCCTATCCCGAAACTACATTTGGTGGTGATTTCGAAACTGAGGCAGATTATGCTGATGAATTCGTACGTGAGAAAATTACCAAAAATGCTAACTGGGTTATCGATGCACCGGTCAGGTTTAGTTATAACACGATAAACTTTCTCAGCGATGCCGCTAATCCAGCCGCACCCTCGTCGGACAATTTACTGGGCACCGATGATCGTGGTCGTGATGTGCTAGCACGTCTCGTTTACGGTTTTCGCTTATCGGTTTTGTTTGCCTTTGCATTGACGGCACTAGGTGTTGCCATTGGTATAGTGATGGGCGCTATTCAGGGATATTTCTCAGGAAAAACAGACTTGTTTATGCAGCGCGTCATTGAGGTCTGGTCTTCCATGCCAGAGTTATATTTATTGATTATTTTTGCTTCGATTTTTCAACCCAGTGTTTGGCTATTAATTATATTGCTATCACTGTTTGGCTGGATGGGCTTATCAGATTATGTACGTGCAGAATTTTTGCGTGGCAGGAATATGGATTATGTGCGTGCGGCTAAAGCTATGGGCTTGAGTGATTTCGCAATTATGCGCCACCATTTATTGCCGAATAGCCTGACACCAGTAATCACCTTTCTACCCTTTCGGATTAGTGGTTCAATCCTGGCATTGACCAGTCTGGATTTTCTTGGCCTTGGTGTGCCACCGACTACGCCAAGTCTTGGTGAATTACTGTCACAGGGTAAGGAAAATATAGAAGCCTGGTGGTTATCTCTAGGCGCCTTTGTCGTATTGGTCGGTACTTTGATGCTTTTAATTTTTATCGGCGAAGCTCTGCGTGAAGCCATGGATACACGTAAAAACTGATATGACTGAAAAACTCCTACAAGTAGAAAACCTGAGTGTTACTTTCAAAACACAAGGTGGTGATATCGAGGCGGTACGTGATATTAATTTTTCTATTAATCAGGCTGAAACTCTGGCTATTGTCGGTGAATCAGGTTCTGGTAAATCAGTGACAGCACTTTCGATTCTAAAACTGCATGATGAAAGGCAGGTTAATTATCCCGATGGAAAAATCGTTTATTACAACGGTGAACAAGAAAGTGATTTGATGACTTTTGGCGAGAAAGCCATGCAGTCAATCAGGGGTAGTCAGATCTCCATGATTTTTCAGGAGCCGATGAGTTCCCTGAATCCTGTTTTCACGGTAGGAGCACAGATACAGGAATCACTGCTACTGCATACTGACTTAAATAAAGTTGAAGTAGAACAGAGAACCATAGAGCTGCTCGATAGAGTCGGTATTCGTGATCCACAAAGACAAATCAATAGTTTCCCGCATGCTCTATCAGGGGGGCAAAGACAGCGTGTCATGATCGCTATGGCACTGGCCTGCAAACCTGCACTATTGATTGCTGATGAACCAACTACAGCGCTTGATGTGACGATTCAACAGCAAATACTCGATTTGCTGGTCGATCTGCAAAAAGAATTTAATATGTCTGTGCTGTTTATTACACATGATTTAAATCTGGTCAGGCGCTATGCCCAACGTGTTTGTGTTATGCAGCAGGGGGGAATTGTAGAGCAGGGCGACACCGCAGATATTTTTTCTTTGCCGAAACATGAATACACACAGTATTTATTACAAAGTGAGCCTGATCATCGTATCGTGGAAGTCGAGCCTTCTTCAGAACTGGTATTGAGGGCAGAAAATGTGCGCTGCCATTTCCCCATTTATAAAGGCTTCTTCAAACGTCAGATTGATGTTGTCAAAGCCGTCGATGATATTAGTCTGAAGATACACAAAGGTGAAACCCTGGGTATCGTTGGTGAGTCAGGTTCGGGTAAGACAACTCTGGGTATGTCTTTATTTCGTCTGGTCGATTCAACTGGAGGTATTTATTTTGGAAAAGATAAAATATCAGATTTTCGAGAAAAAGAAATAAGGCCTTTGCGACGCCATTTTCAGGTTGTGTTTCAGGATCCATTTTCATCATTATCACCGCGCATGACGGTTGAACAAATTATTGGCGAAGGCTTGAAGCTACATTTTTCAGAACTGGATAATGCTCAGAGAAAAGCCCGAATTCTATCTGTTCTGGATGAAGTGGGTCTGGATAATGATATTTTATGGCGCTACCCACATGAGTTTTCTGGTGGTCAGCGTCAGCGTATCGCCATTGCCAGAGCTGTGGTTTTAGAACCAGAGTTGATTATGCTGGATGAACCGACCAGTGCCCTGGATGTTTCTGTGCAGAAGCAGGTGCTTGGTTTGTTGGCAAAACTGCAGAAAAAACATGGGCTTAGTTATATTTTTATTAGTCATGATTTACGGGTGATTCGTGCCATGTCGCACCGTGTTATCGTGATGAAAAATGGTGAACTTGTGGAACAGGGTCCTGTCGCACAAGTACTCGATCAACCTCAACAAGCCTATACCAGGGAATTGGCAAAGGCTGCTTGTCCTTAACCTATTGTTAAATCAGGGGATTTAACACTTGTTAAATAAGTGGCTTTATGTTCCAATGTAATTGATGATAATAATTCGCATTATCATCATAAATGAATAAATACTTGACTGATTTACTGGGTAATTATATAGTATATTAGTCATTACTTATTAAAAGAAACTATTGGAGGCTTAACTATGAAACTATCTACAAAAGGACGTTATAGTGTTACTGCCATGCTTGATCTGGCAATCCATGATAAGGCGGGGCCTGTAACCTTGGGTGATATTTCACAGTGTCAGGGTATATCTTTATCGTATCTTGAGCAGTTATTTTCCAGCTTACGTAAGGCTGGTTTAGTGAAGGGTGTACGTGGCCCAGGTGGTGGGTATCGACTGGCCAAACCCTCTTCAGAAATTAGTATTGCTCAGATTATTCGTGCCGTTGATGAGAAAGTTGATGTGACTAATTGCAATGGTGAAGTTGATTGTCAGGGTGGTGAGCGTTGTTTGACGCATGAGCTTTGGTCTGATCTGAGTGATCGCCTGTACAAGTTTCTGGATGGTATTACTTTGGCGCAATTCGTTGATCGCCCCGGTATCCCTGAGTTGTCCATGGAACGTGACAAGAGTATTGGTCGCTTTGTGCTGGCGCGTAAGCAAGCCGAAGCCATTAGTCAGGGTTTAGTTTAGTCACTGATTAATAATCTCTGTCAGTATGGTTATTTCGGTAACCATACTGATTGCTCAAAAGTCTGGCTTATTGAGTAAAAAAGCCCGCATATGCGGGCTTTTTTTGTGGATAGGAGTCTATCGGGTTTAGGGTAAATCTACTGTGGGCAAGGCATTATGGCGAGATGTCACTATCCATTTTGTTAAATATGAATAACTATTCGCCTCAATTGATCGAAAAATCTGACTCAAAATGGCTTTTCCTCGCGACGATTACCTAAATCCGAGAGACTCCAGGCACCCACAAAAGCTATAATATGCTCCTTTTTATTTGCATACTGGGG
>JAGLQT010000192.1 GCA_023136715.1 Gammaproteobacteria bacterium
ACGTCAATCAGAGAACCTGCCACCATTAGCACTTAGTGCGGAGCAAGTCGCTGAACTGATTGAGTTGATCAAAAATCCATCAGCTGGAGAAGCTGAATTTCTGCTAGATCTGCTAGTTAACCGCGTTCCACCAGGTGTGGATCAGGCCGCTTACGTCAAAGCGGCCTTTCTTGCTGATGTTGCCAAAGGCAATACTGCCTGTGAGCTGATCTCGCAGGTTCGCGCGACTGAACTGCTCGGCACGATGCTGGGTGGTTACAACATTCAGCCATTGATCGAGTTACTGGATGTTGAAGCGGCGGCAGATGCTGCAGCGACCGCCTTATCTCATACTTTGCTTATTTATGATGCTTTCCACGATGTTTCAGATAAAGCGGCGAACAATGAATACGCGGCGCGCGTGATTCGCTCATGGGCCGATGCGGAATGGTTTACATCCAAGCCTGAAATGGCAGAAGAAATTACTGTCACGGTTTATAAAGTGCCGGGTGAGACCAATACCGATGATCTGTCGCCAGCGACGGAAGCCTGGAGTCGACCTGATATTCCTCTGCACGCCAAATCTATGCTGATTAGCAAGATGGACAGTCCTCTTGAGACTATCGCCGAACTCAAGCAAAAAGGTCATCCTGTTGCTTATGTGGGGGATGTGGTTGGAACTGGTTCTTCAAGAAAGTCAGCGATCAATTCAGTGCTCTGGTACATGGGGGATGAAATTCCTTTCGTACCCAACAAGCACGAAGGTGGTGTGGTACTGGGCGGCAAAATAGCGCCCATTTTCTTCAACACAGCTGAAGACTCTGGGGCTTTGCCAATTGAGTGTGATGTTGAAAATATGCAGACTGGTGATGTCATCCGCATCCGTCCCCTTGATGGTGTGATTCTGAATGAAGCTGGCGAAGAAATTTGTAAATTTGATTTACGCCCCACCACCATGCCAGATGAAGTACGAGCCAATGGCCGTATTCCTCTCATCATTGGTCGTGGCCTAACCGACAGAGCGAGAACCTTTTTAGGTGAAGCACCATCGGGTGTATTCCTGAAACCTGAAACTGCGGCTGATACCGGTAAAGGTTTTACCCAGGCACAGAAAATTGTTGGTAAAGCTTGCGGCGTAGAAGGTATTCGCCCCGGCACATATTGTGAGCCGAAAATGACGACTGTTGGTTCACAGGATACCACTGGTGCAATGACGCGCGATGAATTGAAAGAGCTGGCCTGTTTAGGCTTCTCTGCTGATTTAGTCATGCAGTCTTTCTGTCATACCGCGGCTTATCCAAAACCCGTTGATATTAGCCTGCAACACGAATTACCTGACTTTATGCAAACGCGTGCAGGTGTGGCTTTGCGTCCCGGTGATGGCATTATTCACTCCTGGCTGAACCGCATGATTCTGCCCGATACCGTTGGTACTGGTGGTGATTCGCACACACGTTTCCCGATGGGTATCAGTTTTCCTGCCGGTTCAGGTCTGGTGGCTTTTGGCGCTGCACTGGGTGTGATGCCACTGGATATGCCTGAATCAGTACTGGTTCGTTTCAAAGGTGAAATGCAACCGGGTGTGACCCTGCGTGATCTGGTTAACGCTATTCCTTATGTTGCGATTCAGAAAGGTTTGTTGACCGTTGAGAAGAAAGGCAAGAAAAATGTCTTCAATGGCCGCGTACTTGAAATTGAAGGTCTGCCTGATCTGAAAGTTGAGCAGGCGTTTGAATTGTCTGATGCCTCTGCTGAGCGTTCAGCCAATGGTTGTACCGTTCGTTTGGGTAAAGAGCCGATTATCGAATATTTGAAATCCAATATCACATTGTTGAAATGGATGATTTCGAACGGTTACGAAGACAAGCGCACTTTGTCACGTCGTATAACTGCGATGGAAGCCTGGCTGGCTGATCCACAATTGCTTGAGCCGGATGCCGATGCGGAATATGCAGAAATTATCGAAATTGATCTGAATGAAATCAAAGAACCGATCCTGGCCTGTCCGAATGATCCGGATGATGTGAAAACATTGTCGGATGTTGCTGGTACCAAGATTGATGAAGTCTTTATCGGTTCATGTATGACCAATATCGGTCATTACCGTGCTGCGGGTAAAGTGCTCGACGGTGTTTCTTCATTGGTGGCACGAACCTGGATTGCACCACCAACTAAAATGGACGAACGTCAGCTGATGGAAGAAGGTATTTATAATATCTTCGGCAAGGCGGGTGCGCGAACAGAAATTCCGGGTTGCTCATTGTGTATGGGTAACCAGGCGCGGGTTGCCGATAACGCGACCGTGGTTTCAACTTCTACGCGTAACTTCCCGAATCGTTTAGGTGATGGTGCCGATGTTTATCTGGCTTCTGCGGAACTGAGTGCAGTAGCGGCAACGTTGGGACGTATTCCAACAACGGCTGAATACATGGAGCACGCAAAAACGATTGATGCAGCTTCGGCGGATATATATCGTTACCTTAATTTCCATGAGTTAGCGGAATATCAAAGCATTGCTGATGGCGTTGAGGTAGCGCTGTCTTAAGCGCATGAAAACGATTCTGTTCATCGCCTGTGGTGGTGCTATCGGAGCAGTGCTTCGTTATGGCGCATCGTTGGGCGTGTACAGTTTGCTGGGACGCGGTTTTCCCTACGGCACCTTGTTTGTCAATATCACCGGTTCGTTATTGATGGGCGTGCTCAGTATTTTGATGCTGGAGCGTTTTAATGTAGGGCCAGAATGGCGTGCTGCAATCCTGGTTGGCTTGCTGGGCTCGTTCACCACTTTCTCTACCTTCTCATTTGAGACGCTCAACTTGCTAGAGCAGGGTGATATGATGCGAGCCATGGCGAATATCGCTTTCAGCGTTATTGTGTGTCTGGCCGCAGTCTGGCTGGGCGTGAGTATAGGACGACAATTATGAAAATAACCATTGCTAGAATTTATGTCACCGAAGGTCAGCATGTGCACGAGAAAATATTTGAGCGTCTGCATGATGAACACAAAGTCAAAGGTGTGACTATGTTTCGTGGTGTTGCAGGTTTTGGTGAATCTGGAGAAACACACTCTAGTAGCTTATTAGATATGTCTTTTGATATGCCTATTGTTGTTGAATTTTTTGATGAAGATGCTCGAGTTCGCGAAGCACTTGAATTGTTGGCTGATTTAACTTCATCGTGTCGCGTTATTACTTTTGCAGGGGAATCGACCTAGATTCGTTGTCTACTTTATATTTGTTTATTATTGGCTGGATAAAATAAAAAATGCTTGATCCAAAACTAATTCGTTCT
>JAGLQT010000193.1 GCA_023136715.1 Gammaproteobacteria bacterium
TCCAGGTTTGAACCTGCGGCATATTCGATTGCTGCATTCTGTTCCTCATCTGAGGCTGACGCTGCCTCACCCACTCGGGTACACCTCGATTTAGCTGGTTAGAACGAGCAGAAAGATATGCCTGTCTTTCTTCATCTTTAGAATCATTCTGAACGTTCCGCATTGGACTGTATTGATCTACATCATCCATAGATCTATATGGACCAGGTGGCGGCATCAAAATTCCACTATTTTCAGCGATAACTGAACCCGTTAACGTTACCGCAACAACTGCCATTAATACCAATCTTGTTTTCATATAATCGCCTTCTTCACTCTTCTTTTATTGCTTATCCAGCCCAGGGTTCAGACGGATGCCTCTTCTTTTCTTCGGCGCCGCTTTCTTTTTGCTTACAGCAACCTTGTTTGTTTTAGTCACTGCTTTTTTTTCTGGCGTCGATTTTTTACTCTCTGATGCCGTTTTTTTTCTAGGGGCAGCTTTCTTTCGCGGTGCCGCTTTCTTTTTTACTGCTGGCGGCGTTACTTTTTCATGCTTGTTTTTTTCTTCAACAACGGGCTGACCTGAGGACTGACTCGGCTCAGAGCTTTGCGGTGAAACCGAATCAACGCTTGCTACATTAGCTGATGGCGGTGACGAAGGAGTCGGTGGCGGATTACCACCTGCGGGCCCTGAACTACCACTTGGAGGTGGTGGCGGTGGTGGAGATGCTGGGGAATCATCTGAACCACTGCTAAAACGTGATAACAGGCTATCTATACCCATACGAGCCATCATAATGAACATGCGGCCAATATAGAAAAGCCACATCGCTCCGCCAATTACCGCAGAATATATTCTCATCCACAATGGTAATTGATAAGCGACAACTTCCGGTTCGACCTCAGCCTTTTTAGTAGGACATTCGCCAATATTCGCTAAAGCATAAAATTGTTTGCTAACACTAATACAGCCAAGCGGAATCACAACTAGCGTTAGCACTGTAGCTACACCTGCGCCATACAACAAACTGACAGCCATACCCTTGAAAATCAGATCATCAAGAATCATGTAGGCACCCGCCATCAGTGTCAGCGCCGTGATCAAAATAGGTCGCATACGCGCCTTACCCGCAATCACAACGGCTTCTTTAATATCCACACCATTAGCGACTTCATGCTTAACAAATTCGACCAGTAAAATAGAGTTTCGGACGACAATACCGGCGAGCGCAATAAAACCAATCATGGAGGTTGCGGTAAATTCTGCATTAGCAAACCAGTGACCAGGAATGATGCCAATGAGTGTTAATGGGATAGGCGCCATGATCAGGCCACCAAGAGTAAAATTCTTGAATTCCCAAACGATCAAGCCATAAATCAGCAGCATGGCTGCCATGAAAGCACCGCCCATGTCCCTGAAGGTTTCATAGGTCACTGTCCACTCACCGCCCCATTCAAAACCACTTTCAAAACTATCATCTGGTGGGCCTAACAAACCCCATGGCATACCAGTCATGGTGACACCATCAGGAGTGACGTAATTTTCGAGAATATCTTCCACATTAAACATGCCATAAATAGGCGCGCCCAGGCGCCCTTCCATTTCACCGGTGACGTATTCAACGGCACGTAAGTCTTTGTGATAAACAAGGTGATCTTCTCTTTCCTTGATAAAACTACCCAGCTCAGAAAGCGGCACGGTCTCGCCATTAACACCGGTAATCGGTAAATTACCCAGCCGGTTAATTTGTGAGCGAACGCCCATAGGGGTCTGAATAACTATGTAAGTAGGCTCCAGTACCACACCTTTTTTCACATCACCGAGCTTGAAACCACCCATCACCATCGTCAGGTTACGATTAATGGCATCAACAGAAATACCACGGCGTACCGCTTTTTCGGTATCAACTTCAAAACGCCAGTAATCATGCGCGGTGGCCATATAATTATCGACGTCAGTAATACCTTCGGCTTCCTTAAAGATCTCGGTCATATCACGAGCAACCTGACGCCGCGTTTCTGCATCAGGGCCATATATCTCTGTTACCATGGTTTGTAACACAGGAGGTCCAGGTGGCATTTCAATAATCTGGATATCAGCACCCAGCTCTTGCGCCAGCTCTGTTATCAACTCACGTGCATGAACTGCAATTTCATGACTCGCTCGCTCTCGGTCATCCTTATCAAGCAGCATGATTTGTATATCAGCCTGCCAGGGTTCCTGTCTTAAATAGTAATGTCGAACCATACCGTTGAAATTAAAGGGTGATGCAGTACCGACATAAGTTTGAAGAGACGTCACTTCAGGAATTTCACGCAGTTTAGCTGCGAGCCGTGTTGTCACATTGGCAGTGACGGGCATCGCCGTACCATCCGGCATGTTCACAACCACATTAAATTCAGACTTATTATCAAACGGCAACATCTTCACAGTGACTGCCTGTGTATAAAATAATGAACAGGCAAGAAATGTTGCTGCAATCAACAAAAATAGAAATGCCAAACCAACTGGCCTGTTATTGCATAATGGATTCATGCAGGGCTCATAGAACTTACCGATCATGTCGGCAACTTTTTTCTCACGTTCTTCCGCTTTTTTCAAAGCCCCCAATTGTGGACGCAGTCGCATCGCAAACCAGGGCACAAAAATAAACGCCGCAAACAATGAAAGCACCATAGCGGCAGAACCCAGTACAGGAATAGGGCGCATATAAGGCCCCATCAAACCACTAACAAAACCCATCGCCAATAAAGCTGCAACAATAGCGAGTGTTGCCAGTATGGTGGGATTACCAACTTCACGCACCGCGTCGATAGCAATATTGGTTGTTGTTTTTCCTGCCTTTAACCATCGCCTGAAAATATTTTCGACCACGACTGTGGCATCATCAACCAGAATACCGATAGTAAATACCAGCGCAAACAGACTAACTCGGTCAATGGTGTAATCAAGAAACCAGGCAGACCATACCGTCATTAAAATAACCAGCGGTATAATGATAATAACCACTGATGCCGCGCGCGCACCAAGACCGATTAAGCATAGAATACTAACCGCGACGGTAGCTTCGAATAATGCCAGCAATAACTCATTGACCTTATCATTAGCGGTTTTTCCGTAATTACGTGTAATGCTGACCTCAACATTATCGGGGATAAGGCGGCCTTTTAACGACTCAAGTTTTTCTAACAATTGATTAGCAACACTCACTCCATTGGTGCCAATTTTCTTTGCCACCGCAATCGTTACCGCTGGCGAATCTACCGTCTCGGGCGTCAAACCATCGTGCGCCAGCCCTGTTGAATAGGTCGCCATTTTATTAGTTTCTTCCGGCGCCTGATAAACCCATGCCACATCGCGCACATAGACAGGCGAACCTTTTCTGATCGCCACGACAAGATTAGAAATATCCTGAGCACTTTTCAAAAAAGCCCCGGTATAAACGTTGAAGCTATTATTACCGCCTTCAACTGTACCTGCAGACTGCTCAGCATTAGCTGTTTTAATGGTATTACCGACGTCTTCAACACTGATACCAAATCCACTCAAACGCTCCGGTGAAACTTCCACACGAATTTGTTCAGCTCGACCTCCAACAACAAAGCCTTTACCCGAATTAGGCACCTCTTCCAGTCGCTGCAACACGTCCAGACCCAGAGTACGTAATATGGAATCATCAATTCCCGGATCCTCTGACCACAGGGTCACCGTCACCACGGGAACATCATCGGTGCCTACCGGTTTCACCAACGGCATTGATACACCCGGTGGAATCTTATCTAAATTCGATTGCAGCTTGTCATGCACTTTTACAATCGAATCACCAAAGTCTTCACCCACTCTGAAGCGGGCAGTCACCATACCCTGACCACGAGCACTGGCAGAATAAACATGCCGTATGCCGGGCACTTCACTAATCATGCGCTCTAATGGGTTAACAGCAAGGCTAGCTACCTGCTCAGCCGATGCACCAGGATACTTGAAGAAAATATCGACCATTGGTACAGAAATTTGAGGATCTTCCTGGCGCGGTGTAAACAAAAGCCCGAGCACACCAATACCCAGAAAGGCAAACATCAACAAAGGGGTGACTGGTGAGTTGATAAACTGACGAGTTATTCGTCCAGCAATACCAAGATTTGCTTCATCTAATTGCAGGTCGCCATTATCCTGCACATTTTTTTCTTCTATTTCATTCGACATTTTTTATTCAACCAGATTTGAAAACAATTTTGTCTTCAATATTTTTTATTTTGAATGATCAGGAGAATATCCCGATTTGATTCCCGGAGGTGGAGAAGCAAAGATTTGTTCACCAGGACGAACACCTGACAAGACAGCAACATTTTCATGATCGACTTCATCACCCAGTCGCACTAGACGCATCTCAGCACGACCCTCACGATTAAGCACAAACACGGCAGGCAAGCTGCCACGTCGCAATACCGAAGATAAGGGAATAATCGGCATATCGGTGATCGGTGTATTTACATCAGGAATCATCACTTCGGCATACATACCCGGGCCACCAGCAACACCTGAAGGCAGGTCGAATTTCACTTCCACGGTGTGTCGTTGTGAATCAGCTATTGGGAAAATCTGCGCTACCCGTACTTCAATATAAGTATCACCAACATCCAGTTTTGCAGGCACAATCATATCCACGCTCAACGCTGAAACCAGACGAGCAGGGACATCGACTTTAAGCTGCAAATAACGGGTATCGGCGAACTTTAGCAAGGCCTGTCCCGGCTGAACGGTGTCGCCTACTTCTGCGAGTTTTTTAACCACCACGCCTTCAAAGGGTGAAATAGCACGGGTATCACGCAAACGCGCATCAATTTCATCAATACGCGAACGCGCACCAAATATTCCACTTTGCGCCTTTTTAACATGCGTGCCCTGAGAGTACAGATCAACATCACGAACCACCCAGGGATTCAAACCATTATAGCGATTACCACCACCTGAAGCCGGACCACCACCAAAACCCATAAATTTCTCAAACATAGACGGGAAGTAACCCATGCTTGGTGCGGTCTGTTGTTGCTGTTGCAAAGCCTGTGGTGCCCAGAACTCCCTGGAATATTGCGCACGAGCGTCCTGCAAGCCTGATGTTCGACCGTAAAGTTCGGCTATCGCCTGCTGGCGCTGTGCGATCACATCGTCATCATCGATAGCAACTAAAATCTCACCTTCGTCAAACCAGTCACCTTCACTGCCCGCAAGAAACTCAACACGCCCTGGAGTCTGCGCAGTTAACGTAACTTCTCGGTATGGTTTAACCGTTCCACCTAAAACGACATGAGCCCCCTTTTTTGTATTGGTAACGGTAACTATCGAATCATACCCAGTATCGCGCCGTGGAGCAGGATAAAAAACCTTTGTTGGTAAATTCGTCGCTTGACTGCTGCCGCCTGTTCGGTAATAGGCGCTTTCCGCCTGCAACTGAAAAGGCGTTATTAACGATATTGCAAACAACAAACGAACGCCTGCGCCTGGCCGAATAGTGAACCATTGCTTGTTAAGTATCACTGCTTTCCCCATAAAACTTTGAATAGACTGTTATCTATAGATGGTATCTAGATTTTTGCCATTACAGCAAAACTTTTAATAAAGGGTCCGGCCATACGCGGATCTTTTACCATAGCGCCATAATCACCCACCAGAAATTTCAGTTTTCCCGTGGTATAAGAAACACCCAGACCCATCATGCCGGGCGGCTTTTTAGCCCATTTATTCCAATTATCACTTGAAGCACGCAGATCCCAATTAGGTGTTTCACCGTTATAAGCGCCAGCTGAAACAACATGACCATTCTCAACCGTAACAACACCTGTAGGCTGAGCGTCACCGACAAAACCATAAGCAATAACTGAGTTGAAATTAATTTGCTGAAGCGCATCTGCCAGACCCGGCTCAGTATTCCATGCATCTTGAAATTTTTTCATCCAATCTTCTTCAAACATTTTTTATTCCTCTTATTTTTTAATTTTTATTAACCTTCAACACTAATGCAATAGACATGCCAATTCATAACCTATTGATTTAAAACACTATGATTAAATATCATTATTTCATTAAGCAACAATATTGTGATTGACTAATATCCTAAGTTAATGATTTCATGACAAATGATGTGGCTATGCTGCAATGAAACATGTTGCGCAACATCGCAATACTTGCAACACTACAAAGTATATCTATATACATTTTAGGAGTAGTCATGCAATCCAGTGAATTCGACTTTGCCACTGTACTGGAAAATATTGTTTCCTTCATCGATGAAGGCGTTATTGTCACAGACAATCTGGGCAATGTTCTTTATCACAACCCTGCGATTTTTAAACTACTCGGCATCGACAATAACAAACCTATCAAAAAATTGCATGACATTGGTAAGTTTAATTTGCAAAAAGCCATATTACGCGCCGCCATCGATGCCGGCGAAACAGATGCTGCTGGCAAACCCAGTGATAATTTCATTAGCTTTGAACAGCAATTTCAGCATGAAGGCTGCAACCGGATTGTAGAAATTATTAGTCGCCTGATTACCAGCCCAGATCACAATGAAAAAAACCGCCTGATACTATTTAGAGATCGCACAGACACCCGACATATGGAAGCCGTGCTCAACCCCATGGGCAGGCAAATGAGTACCCAGGACCCAGTCATGTTGGAAATTATCGAACGGATTTATCAAATAGCCCCAACCAATGCCTTTATTCTTCTGCAAGGCGAATCCGGCACAGGAAAAACACAATTGGGCCGCATGATTCACACGCAAAGCAGCCGCTCTAAAGAAGCCTTTATTGAAGTAAACTGTGCAGCCATACCAGAAACACTGATCGAATCTGAATTATTTGGCCATGTTAGAGGCGCATTCACCGGAGCTAATAAAGATCGTTCCGGACGCTTCCAGTGCGCACACAAAGGCACCTTATTTCTCGATGAGGTTGGCGAAATCCCACTGCACCTGCAAGCCAAGTTGTTGAGAGCTATCCAGGACCAGGAATTTGAGATGGTCGGCTCAGACAAGCCTGTGCGCGTAGATGTACGTATTATCGCCGCTTCCAACAAGAATCTCAGATCAATGGTTAACAAAGGCAAATTCCGTGCCGACCTGTTTTATCGGCTGGCTGTCATCCCGATCACCATCCCCTCGCTAAAACAAAGACCCGGCGATATTTCATTATTATCCAAGCACTTTTGCAGTCAACTGGTTGCCAGAGGCTACCCAGATAACATTATCTGTAGTAACCAGGCCACTCAAATGATGATGAACTACCCCTGGCCCGGCAATGTGCGCGAGCTGGAGAACGCCGTTGAACACGGCCTGATATGCGCTATAGACGGTGAAGTCAGACCAGAAAGTCTACCGCAGGACATACGTGAATACGGTCAAAAACCAGGCGAACAATTTTACCAATCACAAAACGATGAAGACCAACGGGCCAATGAAATAGAAACCACACTGCAACAGGTCAACGGCAATAAAGCAGAAGCAGCCAGAATATTGGGGGTGAACCGAACCACGTTATGGCGGTGGATACAGAAATACGATATAGAAATATAGACCAGGTAAGCACTTCCTGAAATACAGCATTTAAATAGAGCGTGAAATGCTCTGTTATAGCAACAAGGCTGTGAGCCTTTATTTCACCAAATGCAAGGTAGGTTTTGACTTTTTAGGCTCAGCTTCAGAACTTTTTTTCATCACCAGCTCGTCCACCTCTTCATCCATATCAGGCAACGCCTCATCGTCATCAGAGAACATCATACCCTGACCATTTTCGCGAGCGTAGATCGCTTCTACCGCCTTGATAGGCACATAAATAGACTCTGATACACCGTTGAAACGAGCACTGAAACTAACATCATCATCACCCAGCACCAGACCGCCAATCGCCATCGGGGCAATATTCAACACAATCTTGTCATCTTGAATATGATCAACGGGAACCAGGCAGTTTTCAACTGAAGCGTTGACCAGCAAATGGGGCGTCATGCCGTTATCAATAACCCATTGATACATAGCACGAATAAGATAAGGACGGCTTGAAGTCATAGTTTAAAAATGGCCGTTAAAGTAGTCCAACAAAAAAATCACTCTGAAACCAGAGTTCAAAACTAACATACCAACCCATTGGAATCTATAAAAACTGACCTATGACTGACTAATGCCAACCATAAGCCATTGTTTTATAGTCGCAATTCCCTCTCAGACTCAGTCAAGCTCAACTGAAAGCCTTCTCGTTCAAAAATACGATTTGCGTAATCCTGAATGTCTTTAGCCGACTTGGGCAGCTCGATACCATAATGCGGCAAACGCCACAAAATCGGTGCGATACTGGCATCAACCATGGTAAAAGATTCGCTCAAAAAGAACGGCATGACCGAAAACACTTCTGCAGTTGATACAATACTTTCGGTCAATTCCTTACGAGCTTTAGCCACAGCCTTTTCACCCTTGGTCTCAATAATATCAACCAGAGGATACCAGTCATTCTCGACACGGAACAAAGCCAGTCTTGACTGGGCACGAGCCACAGGACCAACCGGCATCAATGGAGGATGTGGAAAACGCTCTTCCAGATATTCCATGATAACGCGTGCGTTATATAGCACCAGATCACGATCCACCAAGGTTGGTACACTGCAATAAGGATTAAGATCAATCAAATCCTCTGGCAATTTCTTCAGATCAACTTCCAATGTTTCGTGTACGATCTCTTTTTCA
>JAGLQT010000194.1 GCA_023136715.1 Gammaproteobacteria bacterium
CCTGAAGTAAATCCAACCCATCATTATAGGTGTATTGAATGTTAGACATTGGAAATAGTAAGTATCTTGATGATTGTTACGCAGTGCTTGAACAAAAACAGGCAGCACTGATAGAACAATATCAGATCGATTCATTCGATATGTTTGATTTTGATATGCTCAAAGGCACTATCGAATTCAAGCAGGGCTCTACTGTTATGGTGAAGGCTGATTTTATTCCTGTTGGTTCATTTAACGAAGACCAGGAAACCTGGATGTGGGCCTGGGCGAATGGCGGTGTTACTGGTGAAATACTTCAAAAAGCCGAAAGCATTAGAGTGCTGGACGCTAAAACGAACAATGATGTATTTAATACCGAAACAGTTTCTGCTGATGAAGGACTTGCCTGGGAAATTGCCGCAATGGCCTGTGATTACTACCAGGGTCAAGGAGTGTTTGCAGCACCCGTCGAAGGATTATTAATCTTTATGGTGCTCAATGATATTGAATGCGTATAAATGATTGTGTTCTCTTAAGTTGAGTTAGTTTGGGAACCAATTAAATACCGCTACAAACTCCTCCCATTGTTTAAACTGTTTATTCTGTAATTTATCTATCCATATTCCTGTCTTGCTGTTATCTGAAATTTGAGCAAGGCTATTAAGAATTTTCAAACTATTCTTTCTATCCTGTAGTGACTGACGGATATAGAGGGCACGTTGCAGTTTATCCTTGGCGGCTTCGGTCTTTTTTTGTTTGATTAGGATGTTAGCCCATTCCTGTAATGTCGCAGCAATACCGGGACGGTTGGTTTCTGAGCGGTATATATTTAGCGCTTCACCAAAATGTTTGTTTTGTGTTTCTTTGTTATCGCTCAGATTCGCTTTGAATCGCGCTAGTCGGGCTTTGTGTTTTTGATTGCTTGAGCTGGATTTTATTTTCTGTTCAAAAGTATTTGTCCACTGGGTCGCTTCGTCGTTGTTATTTTCAGCGTGTGCGATGCGTGTGCGGTTTTGTACGGCCGCCAATGTGAAGGCATTGTTGCTGTCGTTTTGTAATAACGGTGCCAGTGTTTCTTTAGCCTGTGCTAGCTGGCTGTTTTCGATGGCGATGGATGATTCTATGATGCGTAAGTGATCATCAAGCTGTTTTATGTTGTCGCGCTGGATGATACGTTGTGCCTGCTTGAAATAGGCGTCGGCGAGTTCGATGTTGCCAATACTTATATATGTTTTTGACAGGTTAAGACAACTGGAGGCTATGCCGTACTGGTGATCGATGCTGCGGAAGTCGCGCAGTGCATTTTTGAAATAGGAGGTGGCTAGTTCGTATTTGCTTTTGCCGTAGTTGCTAACGCCGTTGCTGAGAGCGTTATTTGCCGCTTC
This sequence comes from Gammaproteobacteria bacterium, assembly GCA_023136715.1. Classification (GTDB taxonomy): domain Bacteria; phylum Pseudomonadota; class Gammaproteobacteria; order SZUA-229; family SZUA-229; genus LH-M37. The sequence continues at coordinate 1,365 of JAGLQT010000194.1, forward strand.
TATGGCTTCGGGTTGTCTGTCATCCGGCCCACTGACGCAGCCTGCGCAAAGCAGGGTGATAGCTAAAACAGTGAATCTGGTTTTTGTTTTATTGATTAATTGCTTCATGGTGCTATCAGTCGTTGGCCGGTGCGGGTGAGGTCAGGGTATTGCTGCCTTCGTTAGTTTCGCCTATGGCAGTTGAAAGCGGCCAGATGCGCTGGCTGGCCTTGATGGTTTTATCAGCTTCCTGCAATAGTGGACCGATCTTATTGACCAGTTCTGGCATATCAGCAATTTGCTTATTGATCTGTTTCATCATGGTTCTGAGCTCTTCGGTAACATCAACCATGTTGACGGCAATCTCTTTTACGTTACTTTCCATTTTTTCTTCATACAGTGCACTACCGACCAGACCTTTACCTGCGCGTATTTGTTCGGTGATGTCACGAACATCAGTTGTCAGCACATTCATGTTGTCGAGTGTGACTTCGAGTTTTTCGTGGTCGATGGCCGAGAGCACGTTGTTCATTTTCTGGATGGAGTCTTCCAGTGATATGAATATCGGTTCGATCTTAGCTATCATTTCCTTGATGTTAAAGGCTTCGTTGATGGCCAGTGTACTGCCATCTTTGAGTAGTGCTTTATCGTAAGATCCTGTGGTGATTTCAATCACGGATTTTTGTACCACGGCAAAGTTGAAGCTACTGAGTTTAGCCTCGGAGTCTTCACGCAGCAGGTTGTGATATTTTTTCAGGATCTTCATCGTCAGTATGACTTTGTTGTCATCAGTAATATCCACTGAACTGACGTTGCCTGCAGGCAGTCCGGAGATGACGACTTCAGTATCTTTGTTGATGGCCTGAATAGATTGCAGTTCACCGTAGATGGTGACGTAGTCTTCAAATAGATTTTTGGTTTTACCCGAGGAAAGTAGCAGGCCGATGAGGATGATCATGGCAGCGAGTACAAAAACGCCTACGATGCGTTCCTGCGTGCTGTAGCTAATGCGATGAATATAATGAGTTCGTGGTTTTGAGCGTTTATCTTGCATGATTTTTTTGTTTTTTCCTGTTTATGTCATCCGTTTTACATAGATAAGTAGTCGCAAACTTCTGGATCATTACAATCCTGTATGCGCTGGATTTTGTCAAATTTGAGCACATTATGCTTGGCTATGAAAATTATCTGATCTGAGTATTTCAGTGCGAACTTGCTGTCATGCGTAGCTAATATTAGCAGCAAGTTGTCGTTTCTGACCTTATTGAGTAGAAACTGTTTGAACTGATTGACTGAAGATTGATCCAGTGCAGTAAAGGGTGATTCTAAAAATAACGCCTGTGGTTCGAGCATCAGTGCCCTGGCAACGGCGATTTTGTATCTTTGTTCTTTTGTGAGATATGCGGGTAGTAGTTCGAGCTTGTCGCCGGCTTCGATATCTTGCAGTAATTGCTGCGCTTTGGCGCGAAGCTCTTCTGGCTGACCTGTTTTGTGGTACATCACAGGTAGCATCAGGTTCTGCAGGGCATTGGCAGCAGATAGAATTGCAGTATCAGCGTGCACGTAGCTAAATTGACTGCGTGCATTTACCCAGTCCTGTTTATCAAACTCTAGTGTGTCTCTGCCAGATAAGAATAGTTGGCCGGATCCAGCTTCAAGAATGCCTGCGATAGTTTGTAGCCAGTCAGATTTGCTCTCGTGATCGGGGCCGAGAATGGAAATAATCTCACCGGCCCTGGCGCTCAGGTTTAATGCACCGATGATCCTGCCGTTGATATTGCTATCAACGGTGAGTTGTTCGCAATGAATTAGATAAGTGTTTTCCATCACAGTAGTGCCAGTGCCAGCAGGCCTTCAATCACAAAGATGGCCACCAGGCAATTTACAATCGCACGCGTCGCCTGTTGTGGTACCTCGGTGGGCGATGTATGAACGCGCAGCCCGTTGTAACAGGAGATAGTAGCGATGACGTAGCCGTATAATAAATTTTTGATGACAAAGATCATGACCAGAAAAGGTGTGAAGGCGGTGCCGATTTCGTAGAGAAAATTAAAATGACTGGTTGATACCATCAGGCCACTGAGGGTGATACCGAAGATTAATGCGATGAAAGTGAAGTAAACCGTAATTGCCAGTTGTGAGATAGCGCAACCGATAAGTCGCGGTGCAATCAGGTAGTTATTGATATTGATGCCGAGCATTTCCAGGCCCTTGATCTCACCGTGCAGTTTCATATTGCCAAGATCGACAACAATAGCTGAGCCGGTACGGCTGATTAGAATAATAGCGGCGAGAAAGGGGCCAATACCCAAACAGATTATGTTGACCAGCAGGTTGACGATTTCATCGGCTGCGCCAATCGAGTCGAGCACCGAGATTAATCGGAAGGTAAAAACAAAACCTGCGGCCAGGCCTAGTAATGTAATGGTAGGTAGTGCGTCGATGCCAGTGAAGATGATCTGCGCGACCATCGAGGAATAACTTTTTTTGTTGAAGATACGGTTGTTGCTATACCAGTCGCGCAAGGCCAATGTGCTGAATGTTGCCAGATTGATCACGTACAGGCTGGTCTGTATCAGGAAGCGTCCTGGTAGTCCTGTTAGAAGGGCGCTGATTGAGTTTGTCTTCATTTTTAATTGTTGATGGTGAAGATGAGTTTTGTAAGCTGCTTAGAATATAGCATGAAGCTTCGTTTTTATAGGTATTGGCTTGTAGTGATCAGTTGTCCGGGTGTTCGAGGATCAGCTCGACAGGCTGGAAGCGCTGGTTGATTTGTTTGAATGCGCGCAGATCCAGTACGCCTGTGGTATTCAGTGAGACGATTAAATAGTAGGCATCGGGATACTGGTGTTCTTGTTCATCCAGTGCAGAAGGGATTGCCTCACTGTGAGGATGTGAGTGCACAATGGCCAGTAACTCTTCATTTTGCTCGCGCATTTTTTTCATGGCCGAAATTTGAGCCTGTTCATCCATATGGAAACGCAAGCCAGCGTTCTCAGCAGAATTCGGGATCGGGTAATAGTGTTTGGGATGCTGGTTTTGGCTGCTGATCAGGCCGCAAATTTCAGTTTCAGGATTCTGCTGGGCATGAGCCAGGATTTTGTTGGCTAACTGGCGTGGAAAAAGCAATGATAAGTTAGTTTCTATTTTCATATTTATTTCTTATTAAGTGGATGAACCGCACACCGGGCAGTTGGGGTCTTTTTTAAGATTCATTGTTCGCCATTGTAAAGACAATGCATCGAATAACAATAAACGGCCATAAAGTGGTTCACCAATATGGCAGATGAGTTTGATGGCTTCCAGTGCCTGCATGCTGCCAATAATACCGACTACAGGTGCGAGTATGCCATTTTCGCTACAGGTCAGATTGTCTTCACCTTTGTCTGGATACAGGCAGCTATAGCATGGGCAATGTTTACTTCGGCTGTCGAAGACGCTGATTTGGCCATCGAATTGAATAGCGGCCCCTGAAACCAGAGGTTTCTTTTGTGCAACACAGGCGCGGTTGATGGCAAAACGGGTGTCAAAATTGTCTGATGCATCGAGTACCACATCTGCCCGTTCAATTTGTTGGTTGAGAGCAGCTTCATTCAGCCGATGATCGATGGTGGCAATATCAATTTCATGATTGATGGCTAGCAGGTTACTTTTGGCTGAGGCCACTTTACTGTCACCGATATTCTGGCTACGGTGAATGATCTGGCGTTGAAGATTACTGAGTTCAACGGTGTCGTCATCGACCAGTGCGAGCTGACCAACACCTGCGGTGGCCAGGTACATCGCAGCCGGTGAGCCCAGGCCGCCAAGTCCAATAATTAAGACATGTGCATCACAGAGCTTTTGCTGACCTTCGATACCGATTTGTGGCAGCATGATGTGGCGGTTGTAGCGGAGGAGTTGCTCATCGTTCATGAGCCTGATTGTAGCAAAGCTGAGTCGATACTATGGCGGGTATTGACTCTAAATTAGCAATAAAATGAAGCTGCTAAATATAATTGCGCCAATTATCTGGTCTGGGATCAAGAGTATGATGGAGAGAGGGAGTGTTCAATGTAAGTGATGTTTGTTGCTCTATTTCTATACCAAGACGTGATCTCATTGCGCCTTCACAGTATGCGATCAATTCACGTTTAACGCGTATGGCTATGCTGTTATGTAAAGTGAAGCCAACATCTACCAGTGCAGATTCGAGTATTTGTAAGGTGATTTCACGAACATCATAGTGGACTTGTAGAATATTGGGGCGTACTGGAACGGCAAGTTCTATACCCGTGACATCAATAAGTAGCCGAACAGCCTTTTCGGCTTGATCAGTCTTTGTCAGGGAGTGCTTGAAACGTATCTCCCGATCTTTGGTGATATCACGGCATTTACATAGTGGCATGCCGTTAAATCTAGGACAGATAAAAATTAATAGCAAGAAGTTTGTGTGTGGGGAATGATGGGATTAGGGATGAAGAAAATTGATTATATTTCGAATAAATATTAGTTTAATCAATAAGTTAACATGTTTTTAAGCGTTTTTTCTTGATCTCAGAATTAATAATATTTATATCTGGGCACTTCTCTGATTTTGATTTTTCCCGTTTTTCCTATTATTTTTACACCGGTTATGATTTTAGTATTACCGCTACAGTGAAATTCAAAGGCTTTGCGTTCCTTGATTACCTCATCATTGGCCAGAATGGTGATTGCAGTAGAAACTACAGCGCCACAGAAACCAGCCAGATCGTTGTTGAAAATTTGTGGTTCGAGAATGATGGTGTAGTTTGCGGAGCTCAGTTTACATTCTTTTCTGATTAAGCTGCTGTCAATGATTTTATTGTTTTCGATCTTGACCATGTCCCAGGGGGTATAGGTACCGTCAGCATCTGAGTATTTGAAATTTTTTTCTTTGCCATCTTTGAGTAAGGTATTGGTAACAAGAAGAGTATCTTTAGCTATGTCGCACTTGTAGGTAATGAGCGGATAACTGTCTTTGGCAAAAACACTGGATGTATAGAAGCTTGATGCCCAAAAAAGGGAAGTCAAAAGTATGATTTTTGAAGTTATTTTAAGCAGCATTAACTTGACCTTCGGGTTACGAATTTTATTCGTCGTTGTTTACGTCCAATTATAGATGATTTTTTAGTGGTTTTTTAACTCGATAATGCACTTGGGCAATTTAAATAGGCTTATTATGCATACTCACCGCGGCAGCCCGCTGTGATTCTGGCTTGTCCAGATAAGTCGCTTAGTTGGGTAATGTCTTGAAAAACATAATGATTAAAGCAGTTATAAACCCATTTTTTTTGGTTATAGCCGTGTTCAAAAACCAGCCAGCCATTGGTGTTTAAGTGTTTTTTAGATTCTGCGGTAATTTGATTTATATCATTCATACCTGTCTTACCAGCGGCCAGTGCGCTGAGCGGTTCAAAGCGAACATCGCCCTGTGATAAATGGGGGTCATGCTCGGCAATATAGGGTGGATTACTAACAATAAGATCAAATCGTTGCTCTTCTATCTGTTTAAACCAGTTGCTTTCAATGAACTGGATATTGGTGATTTGATGACTGAGAGCATTTTCTTTGGCGATGGCCAGAGCTTCGGCAGAAATATCTGTCGCCACTATTTTCCAGTTAGGTCTTTCGCTGGCAATGGCAATCGCAATAGCGCCGCTGCCGGTTCCTAAATCAATAAGGTTTAGATTTTTTTTAGCTGAAAACTTATTCAGTACAAACTCAACCAGTGTTTCTGTGTCAGGTCGGGGAATGAGTGTCGCCGGTGTGACTTTGAGATTTAGCGACCAGAATTCTTTACTGTTAGTGAGGTAAGCAACGGGTGTGCCAGCACGGCGCTGTTCGATAAGTTGATTAAATAACAGTGCTTGTTCTGCATCCAGTATTTTTTCTGGCCATGCAAGAAGATGCGTGGTACTACAATTCAATACATGACATAAGATTACCTCAGCATCGAGGCGGGCAGAATCGGAAGTTTCTGCCAGTGAATGCGATGCCTGTTTGATTGCCTGAGCGATGCTGGGCATTATTGCTAGTATTACTCAGCCAGAGAAGCGAGCTGCTCAGCCTGGTATTCATTAATCAAAGGGTCAATAACCTGATCCATTTCACCGGTGATGAATTCATTCAGTTTATACAGGGTCAGGTTGATGCGGTGATCAGTGACACGCCCCTGCGGATAGTTGTAGGTGCGAATTCGCTCTGATCTATCGCCACTGCCAACCAGGGTTTTTCGGGTTTGTGCTTGTTCTGCCTGTTGCTTCTCCAGCTTGGCATTCATGATGCGTGACTGTAACAAAGACATCGCGCGGGCCTTGTTTTTATGTTGTGAACGTTCGTCCTGACATTCCACGACAGTACCGGTAGGTAAATGAGTCAGGCGTACAGCGGAGTCGGTTTTGTTGACGTGCTGTCCACCCGCACCGGAAGCGCGGAAAGTATCAACGCGTAAATCTGAAGGATTGATTTCAATTTGTTCGACGTCAGCTATTTCCGGCATGATAGCGACCGTTGCAGCTGAAGTGTGTACGCGCCCCTGCGATTCGGTTTCTGGTACGCGTTGCACGCGGTGAGCACCCGATTCGAATTTCAATCTTGAATAAGCGCCGTCACCGATGATACGCGCGATGATTTCTTTATAACCGCCGTGTTCGCCGTGGTTCTGATTAATGATTTCAATTTGCCAGCGTCTGAGTTCAGCGTAGCGTGAATACATGCGAAATAGATCACCGGCAAAAATAGCCGCTTCATCACCACCGGTACCAGCACGTACTTCCAGAAATACATTGCTGCTATCGTGTGGATCTTTAGGCAGTAATAATTTTTGTAACTCCAGTTCCAGTGTTTCAATGCTTTCGCTGGCTAATTTTCTTTCTTCCTGAGCCATCTCACGCAGCTCGGCATCATCCTCCTTGAGCATCTCTTCGGCACTGGCGAGATCATCTTTTGCGCTTATGTAACTTTTATAGCAGACGACAACGGGCTCGAGCTGCGCGTACTCTTTGGATAAGTCCCTGAATTTATTTTGATCAGACATTACATCAGGCTCTGACATCAGGCCTGCCACTTCTTCGTGACGATCAATCAGGTTATTTAATTTGTTAAGTATTGAGTCTTTCAATTAAGGGTTCCAGGTTTTATTTGTTGTTGCTTTCGTCATCAGCATTCATCAGAAGTTGTTTGGCCGCATCGATTAAATCCTGATCATTGTCTTCGCTGGCTTTTCTGATGTGTGTGCACGGCTTGTGTAGAAATTTATTGGTTAGAGTGTGCGCCAGAAATTCGAGTGCTTTTTCCGGTGATTCGCCAGCCGCTAATTGTTTGAGAGCTTTATTGAGCACTTGCTGGCTCATGTGTTGAGTAGCAGTTCGTAAATCGGAAATAATATCAACAGAATCCAGGGAGCGTTGCCAGTTCAGATAATGATGGACTTCATCCTTGATAATGTCTTCGGCCTGTTCGGCTGCCTGCTGGCGTGATTGCAAATTTTCATCAATGACTTCCTGCAGGTCATCAACGGCGTAAAGATAGACATCATCGAGTGAGGCGACTTCGGGTTCAACGTCTCGGGGTACAGCCAGATCCACCATAAAGATAGGTTGGTGCTTGCGTACTTTAAGTGCTCTTTCGACCGTGCCCTTGCCTAAAATGGGCAGTGGACTGGCGGTTGATGCGATCACAATGTCAGCGCGATGAAGGTGGTCGGCGATTTGTGGCAGGCGTATGGCTTCACCATCAAATTCTTCGACCAGATTTTCTGCGCGCTCAATGCTGCGGTTGGCAATAATCAGGTGTTTTATTTTTTGACTGTATAGGTGCCGGGCGGTGAGCTCGATGGTTTCACCGGCGCCAATTAACAGGGCGGTTGAGTCATTGAGTTCACCAAAAATTTGTTTAGCCAGGCTGACGGCAGCAAAGGCGACAGAAACCGGGCTGGAGCCAATAGCAGTATCGGTGCGTACCTGTTTAGCAACGGTAAAAGAATGTTGGAATAATTTGCCCAGCATGCGGCCTAAGGTGCCATGTTGTTGTGCCATGGAGTAGGCATCTTTCATCTGGCCTGCAATTTGTGGTTCACCGAGCACCATGGAATCAAGGCCGCAGGTCACCGACATGGCGTGATGAATAGTTTCTTTGTGGTGATAGGTGTACAGGTGGCTTTCAATCATGGAAGATTCAAGGCCGTGATATTGGCTGAACCAATCAATGATGGCCTGGTCTGCATTATCATTCACCGCACAATATAGCTCGGTACGATTACAGGTTGATACAATAGCGGCTTCATCAATGTTTTTGAGTTTGTGCAGGCTGCTCAAAGCATCGGGTAAGGACTGAGGTGTAAAAGCCAGGCGTTCGCGCAAATCGAGTGGCGTGGTCTTGTGATTAAGGCCTAGAGTAATGAGACTCGATGTTTTTAGGGGCATAGGTGTGGCGGGTGCGAATACGCTTAATTCTGCGAAAGGCTGAATTTTACTCAATTTTAACTGTATTGAGTAGCTAGGATGGTAGAACATGACAAATTGTGATGCAGGCAGTCATTATTAAAGTGGGTTATATTGAACGTTTATGGTTAATCATGAAGAGAAAAATACTTGAAATGCATATCTATCTATTCGCTTTTTTGCGCAGCGTAATATCCATCGGATTATTATCTGCGCTGCTGCTTTCTGCTGCCTGTGGCTCGTTGACAACGCAACCTGTTGATCCAGTAGTGGCAGAGCCAAAGGGGCTGAAGCTGGATGAAGATCTGCTTTATGAGCTATTGGCGGCTGAATTTGCGGGTAATGCGGGTGATTTTGATACTTCTGTTGATTTTTATCAGCAGGCAGCAGTGAAAAGTGACGACAGCCGGGTTGCGGCACGAGCCACCTATATTGCCCTGTACGACAAACAATACGAACGTACCCTGGAGTTACTGGCTCGTTGGCGTGAGCTGGAACCCGAAGATCATGATATTGATCGTATCTACGCAATGTGTCACCTGCATTTGCATCAGCCTGAGGAAGCTTTGCCTTATGTGCAGGCTGTGTTGGTGCAGGATAGTAGCTCTGATAAAGAACAGGCAATGGTAGTAAAACAAATACTGGGCGATGACATAGAGGCTCGGGACAGCCTTGATTTGCTAGAGGGGCTGAATCAGGCGCGAACAGATAATCCGCACATGTTGATTCTGCAGGCGAAGTTCGCTGCGCAGTTAGAGCAGCATGATCGGTCGATCGAGTTGCTGGATCAGGTGCTAGAAATCGATGATTCATTGGTTGATGTGCATTTGATTAAGTCGAGAATTTATCATGCGCAGGGTAAACGCGATGAGTCCAAAGCCGTGATCAGGCAGGTGCTTGAAGATCATCCGGGTAATTTGAGTTTGCGTATGCAGTACGCACATATGCTGGTTGGGGATAAGGAATATGAACTCGCGCTTGAACAATACATTTTATTGAAGGAGAAGCAGCCGGATAATGTTGAAGTTTTGTTGAACCTGGCACTGCTATACATCGAAACGGATCAACTGGATGAGTCAGCTGAACTACTGAGTCATCTGATTGAGCTTGATAAGAAGACAGATGTTGCTCACTACTATCTGGGGCGCATCGAGCAAAATAAGGAGCAATTTAAAAGTGCGATTGCACATTACATTAAGGTAAAAAATGGCACGTATGTATTCGAGGCCAAGCTTCGCATAGCCGGTCTGTTTGCTCGACTTGATCGTGTTGATGAGGCGATTGAACAATTAAATATTTTGGTGGAAGAGACCGAAGAATGGTCAAACAGAGTGCGTGCTTACCTGGCGCAGGGTGAGATATTCCGAAGTCATCAGAGGTATCAGGACGCTTTCGATATGTATAGTCGTGCGCTCAGTCATAATCGGGAAGATATTAATTTATTGTACGCCCGAGCATTAATTGCTGAGAAAGTGGATCGTGTTGATATTGCAGAGTCAGATTTGCTCAAGGTTTTATCCATAGAGCCAAAAAATTCTGATGCCTTGAATGCACTGGGTTACACCCTGGCAGACAAGACAGAGCGTTATCAGGAAGCTAAAGAATATATTCAGAAGGCGGCGGAGTTAGTGCCCGATGACCCCGCTATCATGGATAGTCTGGGATGGGTTAATTACCGCCTTGGTGAATTACAGGAGGCATTGAAATGGCTGTCTATGGCTTTTGAGCGGCTGGTAGATGCTGAAATAGCAGCGCATTACGGTGAGGTTTTGTGGCAAAGCAATCAAAAAGATAAAGCCAGAGAAGTCTGGAAAAAAGGGCAGGAAGTAAACGCTCAGCATCCGGTGCTAGTGGAAACACTGAAAAAATTTAAACCATGAAGCTGGGTGCTAAGATTTTTTTTATAGTGGTTCGCGGCGTAGTATTGGCGACACTTTTGTTTACGCAATATTCATGTAGCTATTTGCCTAAGGCGACCAGCCAAAGTCCGGATAACTGGTTACAGACGGTGGCACAAAGGCAGCAGCTTTCCTCGTGGAAATTGACCGGTCGTTTGGGCATGCAAACCGAAAATAATGGTGGCAGTCTCGATCTTTTCTGGAATCAGAACGACGACGTTTACAAAATTCGCTTAATTGCTGCCATGGGGCAGGGCACCATTTTGATTAAGGGTGATGCACATGGTGTAACGCTTAGAACCAGTGATGGTGAAAGTTACGCCGATAACGCTGATGAGTTACTGGCATCTAGCCTGGGCGTAAGTATTCCGCTTGCAGGCTTGCATGACTGGCTACGTGGTGTGCCAGCAGCAGATCGCCCAGTGCAAAAACAGTTGTGGGATGATCAGGGGCAGTTGCATAAGCTGGTTCAGGATGGCTGGAATATAGAAATGTCAGCCTATAAAAAAGTAGGCAAGCATAGCTTGCCGCACGCTTTTTATATGGATCGTGATGATAATCCTGAGCTGGAAATCCGTTTACTGATTCGGCAATGGAATCTGCTGGACAGAGAAGTTTCATGATCGATTCCCCATTGGTCTGGCCAGCACCCGCCAAGCTTAATCTTTTATTGCATATTACTGGCCAACGCGCAGACGGTTACCACGAACTGCAAACGGTTTTCCAGTTTCTGGATTATGGTGATGAGTTGAGATTTGGGCCAAGGTTGGATGGCAAAATACAGCGCGTTCAAAATATTGAAGGCATTCCAGCCGAAGAAGATTTGGTGGTTAAGGCCGCCAGAGCTTTGCAAAAAGCTTGTGCTTGTCAGCAGGGTATTGATATATCTCTTGATAAAAAACTACCGATGGGTGCCGGTCTGGGTGGTGGCAGTTCAGATGCAGCAACCACATTACACGCACTAAATCGAATCTGGGGCTGTGCTTTGAGCGATGATGAACTGGCTGAAATTGGTTTAAAACTGGGTGCTGATGTGCCCGTGTTTGTGCATGGTTTTTCCGCTTTTGCAGAAGGTATTGGTGAGCAACTGACCCCCATCGAACTGGATCAGCCCTGGTATTTGGTGATTACCCCCGATATTCATGTCTCTACAGCCGCAATCTTTGGTGATTTAGAATTGACACGGGATTGCCCAGCCATCAAAATATGCGGCCTCCAAGATTCCGGCTGGGATAATGTGTGTCTGCCTGTTGTGGCAAAGCATTATCCAGAAGTGGCTGAAGCACTGGAAATTCTCGGGCAATATGCCGAGGCGCGCATGAGTGGTACAGGAGCTTCGGTGTTTGCGGCATTTGCAACTGAAGACGAGGCGAAACGGGTTCGTGCCAGTTTGAGAAATCCAGCGAAAGCAGAAATACCTGCCTCGTGGAAAGATTTTATTGCTAAAGGTGTGAATATCTCACCTTTGCAAGAACAGCTAAATAATTTGTGATCCATAAACAGACTATTTTGTAGCTAACAGTTTATTGGGCCGTCGCCAAGCGGTAAGGCACCAGGTTTTGATCCTGGCATGCGCAGGTTCGAATCCTGCCGGCCCAGCCATATATAAAAACTCACGAGTGAGTTTTAACAAATGAGTAGGTAGGATGAGAACCATGGAGGTTCGACAAAATCGCCGGGAGCGATTTTAAACATCAGCGTTTTATGCTGATGGCCCGAAGGGCGAAGGGCAGGAAGCCCGGAGTAATCCTGCCGGCCCAGCCATATACAAAAAAGACCACGCGGTGGTTTTTTAACAAGGTACCTGCACTAATGGGTATTTAGCATTATTAGTAGTACACAACACGAGACTCGACAGTGATACAAGAAGATAGCCATCTAAGGCTTTTTACTGGTAATGCTAACCCTGAGCTAGCTAAAAAAATTGCTAGAAAGTTGAATATTCCTTTAGGAAAAATCAGCGTTGATACTTTCAGTGATGGCGAAATTTGCGTTGAGGTGATGGAAAACGTTCGCGGTAAGGATGTTTTTATCATCCAGCCAACGTGTACACCCTGTAATGATAATTTGATGGAGCTGATGGTGATGATCGATGCAATGCATCGTGCTTCAGTCAGGCGGGTGACTGCTGTAGTTCCTTACTATGGTTACTCTCGCCAGGATCGTAAGCCCCGCTCAGTCAGGGTGCCAATTACCGCCAAGGTTGTTGCGAATATGTTGGCGAGCGTGAAGCTCAACCGGTTGTTGACGGTTGATTTACACGCTGATCAGATTCAGGGCTTTTTCGATCTTCCCATCGATAACGTCTATGCATCACCGATTTTGTTAGCCGATGTCTGGCAGCAACGTCATAATGATTTGCTGGTAGTTTCACCCGATGTTGGCGGTGTAGTGCGAGCTAGAGCTTTGGCTAAACGCCTGGGTGATGCTGATCTGGCGATTATTGATAAACGTCGTCCCAAGGCCAACGTTTCAGAAGTGATGAATATCATCGGTGACGTTGAAGGTAAAAATTGCGTACTGGTGGATGACCTGGTGGATACAGCTGGTACCTTGTGCAAAGCCGCCGCTGCCTTGAAAGCGCATGGCGCGGTAAGTGTATCCGCTTATTGTACTCATCCGGTTTTATCGGGTAATGCACTGGAAAATATTACCGGTTCTGAGCTTGATGAACTGGTGGTGACCGATACCATACCGTTGAGTGAAGCAGCGCAACAGTGCTCGCAGATTCGACTGGTTTCTGTTGCCAATATGCTGGCTGAAACGATTCGTCGAATACACGAAGAAGAATCGGTCAGTGAGATGTATGTCGATTAATAATCGATAAAAATTCAGGATAAATCTGAAAAGATTTATTCGAAGGATGGATGATTAAGGAGATGTCCTTAATTATCCTGATAACAACTTCCTTGGTCGCGGGGAAGTATTTATATAACCGCTGTCAGTGACTGGCAGTATTTTGGAGAAGATTATGAGTATTGAATTAAACGCCGTATTGCGTGATGACATGGGCAAAGGTGCGAGCCGCCGCCTGCGTCACGCTGGCAAACTACCTGCTATCGTTTATGGATCAGGCAAAGATCCAGTATCAGTAACACTGGAGCAAAAAGACGTGCAGTACGTTTTACCTCAGGAAACTTTCTACTCACAGGTTATGAGTTTGAATGTGGATGGTAAAAAAGAAGACGTGCTGTTGCGCGATTTGCAGCATCACCCTTACAAAATGGAT
>JAGLQT010000195.1 GCA_023136715.1 Gammaproteobacteria bacterium
CTCGAAAACGAGCCGCCGCTTTTCGGTCTAATGATGCAACATCCGTATTAGCCACCTGTAGCCTACCCGCCGTCGGGTGATCCAGGCAGCCAATCATATTCAGCAGGGTACTCTTGCCGCTGCCAGAGGGACCAACAAAAGCGACGAATGAAGCCTGTTCAATTTTGAAATCAGCACGCTTTACCGCAGTGACTTCAACTTCACCCGCCCGATAGATCTTATTGACGTTTGTCGCTGTAACAAGGCTCATGTTTAACTCCCAGGATAGTAGCTATAAGCACCCTTAAAAATTATAAAAAACTGCTGAGTATGTTTAATTTATATTTAACCCAGGCCTATCCCTTCCAGGCGCACGCGGTAACCATCATTGGTTTTTATCATGGTATTGATCAAACCTGAATGTCTGGCCTGTAACATGCAAAATCGCGGCAGGAAGTCGTAGCGACGCCCGAGCTGGAGTTCCACCTGTGTTTGCCTGACCATGCCTTCATAGGCAAGTATGTGATAGTAACCAATCTCGATACCACGATCTCTGGCATCCATCATTCCTGTAATGCACCATACCAGGTCGGCTGGAGGCGTAGCACCGTTGATAAGCACCTTTCGGCTGGTCGGTGTGTTGGTATTGGCAAACAACTCAATATCGTTGATCAATGCAGTCTTACCAGAACCAGTTGAACCAACAATGCTGACCACACTGCCCATTTCAAACCTGACTTCTGACACGGTTTCTTTCTGGCCAGCTTTTCCTTGCCCTCCCAGAATGGTTACACTTTGTACATCAGATAAAGAGAGCTCTGGATTTTTTCTACGGAATACTTCGGACATAAATCACCGCCTCAGAAATACCTTAACTGAACTATCCTAGAATAATTATCTGATAGTTTTTTATAATGATAGCACTTCTTTGAACTCGAATGACTACAAAAGGCTTACCTCCAAAATTACTGAAAATTACCGGTGTGTAGCCCAATGTCTGTTTTTTGCTATTTCACTAAAAATACCTGAATACATGTAGTTCTGGCTATAACTAATACCGGACATTCGTGAATATGATATTAAATGACCATTGACACCCTAAATCAGGCCTTTGTCAATTTCATTTATTAGCTTTATCGTCATATGCATCATTGAACAGTGCGAGCTCCACCCAAAAAACACTGCCTTCACCCAATGCACTCTCAACACCAATGACCCCACCCATGAGCTCAACAAGGTGTTTGGTAATAACAAGCCCAATACCGCTGCCTTCTACATTATTTTCAGTATCCAGTCGCTCGAAAGATGTAAACAATTTAGAACAATCTTCTTTGCTCAAACCTTTGCCAGTATCTGTGATACAGATGCGCAAATATTTCTTATTGATGATCTTACTATCCAGTCTGATATAACCGTGGTCATTATTATATTTCACCGCATTAGACAGAAGATTTAATAACACCTGTTTAAGGCGAGTGAAGTCTGCCAGTACTGTGTAACCCTCACTGCTAACATGATCGATGATGTCTAATTGACGTGATTCTGCCTGTGGACCAATCAGGGTTATGCATTCTTGAAGCACATCCTTGATAAGGACTTTATTTATGGAAATTTCCATTTTCCCAGATTCAATTCGGGCCAGATCCAGCACTTCATTAATTAGATTCAATAAATGATGACCAGCATAAAGAATTTCTTTAACATTTTCCTGCTGAATTTCACTAAGTTCGTCTGCATTCATTTCAAGTAACTGTCCGAAGCCAAGGATAGCATTCATCGGCGTACGCAGCTCATGACTCATATTGGATAAAAAATCAGATTTTGCTTTGTTTGCCTTTTCTGCAGCTTCTTTTTCTTCTTTGTATTCAAAGGTCTTTTGTGCAACCATTTTTTCCAAGTGAGACTGATGCTCCTCTAGCTTTCTCTGGGATTCTTTTCTTTTATTAATTTCTTCAGTTAGGCTTTGCTGAGAAATAAGCGATATCATCATGTTTGCGTTCATTTGTTTTCCATGACGAATGATAATCATCACATAAATTAACATGCCTACAGAAATTAATACGCCATGTTCCTCTCTAAAAAAAATCATGGCGATTAATATGCCAGAAGGAGGTAGGACATATAAATATAATGCACTTAAATGAGCGTATAAAATAGGAACGCTTATACCAAGAATTAACGATAAAACCAATGTGGTGAGATACATGTATTCAAATGATGTTTGATATAAACCTAATACCATTAACCCTCCCCATATTATTCCCACAAGGGCAGTTGCACTAGTATATCGAGACAAATACAAACCGGATGATTGTTTTTTATTGGCATCACGATTGTATTTTAGAATAAGCCATAAACGATAAATAACAGCTACATTCATAAGCACAAACCATATATTTAAATATTGCTGTGACACGCCCCCTGAAAATATAATTAAAAATACAAACGCTGCAAACAAAACAGTTACATTTGAAATTACTGCATTTTCATAAATGCGCTTACATTTTTCATCTAAAACGGAAAGTTTTTCCACATAATTAGAGTACATTCGGCATCCTGAAATTCATGCTGTCATAAAGTAATGCATATATTGCATCATAGATAAACTTAAATCATTATTTTTATATGGAATATACGAGTTAAGATCTTCTATGCGGTGTCAACGGACATTTAGTCATAGAAAAGAGTATTAATGTCCGGGTTATGTCCGATAGCCTGTTAGCAATCATTAGATATTACTCACGGGAACTCCACTAGCGTCCGCTTTGGGTCGTTAGCGGTCATGTCTGTTTACGGCAAGAAGCGGACTCTCAGTACAGAGTAATCAAGAGGCTGCTTACACCCTTTAGCGGAAGCTCATGAATTTTAGCTTGATTAATAAAAAGCATTGAAAGCAGACGTTATAAGTAATAAAAAACTGGCTAAAACTTAGCAGGCTTTATCTATAATAAGAAACAATTTCTCTCTGCCCCCCCCAATTAATTTTTAATGGCAATACCGCGCTTATTTGAAGGTACTGAGACCATCCTCCCAGCAACATACGCGGGCACGCCCTTTCGCCTTGGCGCATAACAGGGCGTGATCCGCCGACTGAATAGTATCTTCGACGGAGGAGTTATTCTGCATGCAAGCAATACCAAATGATGCCGTGACAGACAGGCTCTCTCCATTGGGCAAAGGGATTGGGTATTTCCCAAGGTTGACGCACAAACGTTCGATAATGATTCGCGCCTCATCTTGCTCGACATCGGGCAGGCAGAATAGAAACTCCTCGCCACCGTAGCGATAAATCGAATCGTATTTCCTCAAACTGGCACGACAAAAGCCGATCACAGCTTTAAGTACCTTGTCGCCCACCGTGTGACCATGCTCGTCATTGATGCGCTTGAAATAATCGATATCCATCATGCAGAGCGTGCAGGAATGTCTGGTACGTGCCAGCCTTTCCTTTTCCTCATGAAGTTTCGAGTACATGGCGTAGCGATTCCAGGCTCCAGTCAAATGGTCAATCACACACACCTGTGACATCAGCATATACTGCAGATTGCGCACCTCTAACTTGAATGCTATGGCCTGAGAAGTGAAATCGCGGTACTCGTCTTCGGCAATGTCCTGCTTATTTTCGCTCTTTTTCAGAATTTTGCGGGCAAGCGCATGCATCTGCTGGTGTTTCTCGACGACGGAATGAAACGAATCATGCGCCTTCAGTACCTCTGTGTCGGGACTGTAAAGCCATTGACCAAACTTGCAGCGGCAGTGGGCATCTTCGCAGAGGTCGGCCGGGTTCGAGTGGCCATGTTGACAGATCAACGACTGATGAACCTGACTGATCCAGACTTCATGGTTAGAAATGCCTGTGTCCATAGCCTGAATGCTACAGAATATATCATGCGTGGCATCGGGATCTATTTGGTCTGTGAGTTTATTAATAGGGATATCCATCGTATTTCGACAACCTGAATTTTGGGGCGCAATTAATGCTAACACAACGCTACACAGTGTACATATACAGAGGAAATGAGGTCTTTTAGATAGGCCGACACAAAGATCACAAACTCCTGATTTTGGTCAACAGCCTCCATACACATATTTCAGCTTAATTGAAGCACTATTTTGACTAGATTTTGTGAATGTAAATTAATTCGACGATATTTAAATGTCTGTTATGGAGCAACTTACACTAACTAGTTATGAACAGTGGAACGACTGTTTCTGGCTAATAGCAGCCATTCCCAGCCAATACCATGAGTGGCCGCTTTGGGTCGACAGCTGACCTTCATTGCATAATGCCACTCACTTATGTTAACAGCAGTTAACATAAGTGGTTATTACGTAACAGGAGCTATAGATCCATATGGTTTTCATCATTGATCTTCATTGCGCTAATAAGCAGAAATACAATTTTAACAGCCAGCATCTAGTGTCGTAATAACTAAGATGAAATTAGTCCATTGTATTTTTCGCATACCATTCAGGAAATCTCCAACAGATTCCACCTGATTCGCAATTTCTTTATTCATTATGTCTCGCTACGTCCTCGTTTATGCTGAGATCCACGACCCAGAAAATGCGCCAGATCATGACCAACAGTCAGTAACGTAGGGGTCAGTATCAGGGTAATAAGGGTAGCAAACATTAAACCGTACGCCATCGACATGGTCAGCGGCATGATCAAACCGTCTTTACCACCGATGCCATAAGCGGTCGGCAATAGACCCGCCACAGTAGTAAACGTGGTGAGCAATACAGGGCGTAATCGACCTTGCGCCCCAGCGACAACCGTTTGCACCAGATTTTTATCACTGTGCTCTAGCAGTTTTCGATTAACTTCTGTCACCATAATAATGGTGTCATTCACGACTACACCAATTAAACCCAGCGTACCCATGGTAGAGAAAAATGATAGTGGCATCCCATGCGCGTAAAACGACCAGATAACGCCAATTATGGAAAACGGTATAGTTGCCATTACGATGAAGGACTGCCCCAATGAATTAAGCAGTAAGGCCACAACCAGATAAATCGAAACCAGTGCGACAATACCTGCAGTCAAAAATCCACCAAATATTTTTTTCTGCTCTCTGACTTCACCTGCAAAAGTAACTTTCATCGTGGGATGTTTTACCCATGTTTCATTGAAATGATCTGCAACCTGTTTTTGAACAGCCGATGTACTTGAGACTAAAGGATTGATATCAGCACTGATTGTTTCAGTACGTACTCCACCCACATGCTGGAACTCCAATGGACCTTGCCCATGTGATAGCGTTAACACATCACTCAGGTTCATCACCTGTCCACGATTATTTTTTACCGGAATTTGAAAAAGCATATCTTCGCTATTACGATATTTCGGATCAACTATCACGCGGTATTCGATGGTTTCATCAACACTGGTTGTAGAACTCACTAACATACCGTCATAAGTGACACGCAAAGCATCGGCGACATCCTTAACCATCAAGCCGACTTCGGCCAGTTTCAAATGATCGATATTTACCACAAGCTGATCCTTACCTGGTTTGTTATCACTCTCAACATCGATAACCCCTGGCACATCTTTAAGAAAAAGCATTAATTCTTTTGCTGTCGATTCACGTAAATCATCATCATTACTGCTAATGCGAATTTCTGCCGGTTTACCAATCGCAGGGCCGACACGTTTTTTTTCAAACAATAACGTCTCATTTTGTGAACTCTGGATTGCGTCTCGAAGCGTTTTAATAATGTCGTCAGCAGTCCTTTTACGTAGAGCTTCACCCGTTAGAAAAACACTAATGACACCCCAATGACTATGGTCACCTCGATTCTTTGATGGATCTGTAGATAATGTGCCAACGCGAGTAGCAAATGATTCCAGTTCTGTATCAGGCAAAACTTTAATATGTTCTTCCAGTTCTTTTAACCGTTCTTCTGTGGCGGTTAATGAAGCACCACGTTGCATTTCTAATTTAATATAAAATAACTCAACACCATCTTGCGGAAAGATCTGGAATTGCATTGCATTCTTAGCCAGAAAAACACTGAAAAAGAGCAACATCACTAAAAGCATTAAAACGAGGTAACGCCAGTGAAGTAAATGCTCAAGCATTCTTCCATAACGTGTCTCAAGTTTAATTATCCAGTCAGCTTTTTCCTTGCCTTTAACAAGACCACCTGCAGCCAGATGATGAGGTAGTATAAAAAAACTCTCAAATAAACTTACTAGTAACGCAACAATAACTACA
The DNA here is from genome assembly GCA_023136715.1 of Gammaproteobacteria bacterium. Taxonomy (GTDB): domain Bacteria; phylum Pseudomonadota; class Gammaproteobacteria; order SZUA-229; family SZUA-229; genus LH-M37. The sequence continues at coordinate 6,207 of JAGLQT010000195.1, forward strand.
GCGGGAATAGCCCATGCAAATTTACCTGGCATTCCACCAATGTAAAACATCGGGCTGAATGCCAATACCGTCGTTATACTGGCGACACTCACTGGCCGCCACATTTCTGATGTACCTTTCAGTGCCGCTTGCATTCCAGTTAAGCCTTTTTCACGATGGTGAGTTATTTTTTCTGCAACCACGATAGCATCATCGACCAATAAACCCAGCACCAGAACAAACCCGGCCAGAGATATTGCATTAACAGTAACGCCGAAATACGGCAGTAAAATAAAACTACCCAACAACGAGAAAGGTACACTTAATGCGGTCCAGAAAGCCGCCTGTCGATTTAAAGCGAGCATCAGGATAATTGTTACCAGAGCGAAACCCAGTAGTGCATTCCCACCTAACACCTGCAATCGCAAACGAGTACGCGCTGACTGATCATTAGAATAGGAATAGCCAACCCCTTCCGCAAACGTCTGCTCAAGCATGAATGCTTTGACACCATCTAGTGTTTTTATGATGTCTGCATTTTTCTTTTTACGGACGACCAGATTCATGCCTGGCTTACCATCATTACGAACGATAAAGTTTTCATCTTTCTCGCGCAGAATTACTGTAGCGACATCCTTTACCCGAACAACTTGCCCTGAGATATTGGCGCGAAGAATGACATCTTCAACCTCTTTGGGATTGTTAAATTTATTTAAACTGACGACTGTTTGCTCATTAAGATATGATTCGAGAGTGCCGCCAGTGGTGCGTAAGTTTCTCGCCTGAATAGCAATGAGCACATCTGACAAACTGATACGATTTTCTTTTGCCTTGGTAGGATCTATTTCGATATGAACTTCACGATCAAAATAGCCAATTTTATCTACTCCTGAAACACCAGGAAGTGCTTCAATACCACGTTCAAGTATCGGCAGAACATCTCGTAATTTTTCATGGTCACCGAATAAATTAACCGATACGATAGGGGTATCGGTTGTTGATAGCACATCGACTATCGGTAACTCCTCAAGATCGAGCGGTAAATCCTGCGTCTGATCGACTGCCTGCTTTATATTATTGACAATCACTGCCATTTCTTTATAACCAGCATCCTCATCAGCTGAAATAATAATGGAAGAAAAATTTTCACGTGATGTAGAGACAATTTCGTATAAGCCGTCTACTTCCTGTATTTCTTCTTCAAGTTGCGAGGTAACATTGAGTTCAACATCTTCGGCTGATGCACCGGGATAAGGGGTATTAACAACAATTTTATTCAGATCAACGGCCGGAAAACCTTCTTTTTGAATCGTCATCATACGATTGAAACCAAACAAAAATACCGCCAACAGAATAACCTTAACCAATAAGCTGCGCTCCAGGAAAAACAGTATTAGACTATTCATATTTTACTGTTCCTCTGTTGTTACATCAGCAAGCTTTGTTGATGCTGAGTAGGTTTCAAGATTTCGATCTAATAATTCGCCAATATTTAATCGAAGAACTAGTAGTTGCGCAAAAAGCCTTTCCCTATTTAATCGACTTTCTAACTGAGTTGTCTGATCTCTCAACAATTCAAATAAATCCAGTTTTCCAATTTTGTATAATCGCTGTTCCTGCTTTATTTTTTTCGTGGCTAGCTCAATTTTTCTATCAGAGGATTTCAGGGCAATGATCAATTGCGCCTCCTGTATCTGAGAATTGGCCAGGTTAGATTCAACATCAATCATTCGTTGTCGTGTATCTGCTTCTAACTGACGTTTACTGGCAACCTGCGCCTGATAATTTCCACTTGCCTGTCGATTACCCAAAGGATGTTTATACTCCAGCATCAATGAATAATCATTTTTATCCAGATTCTCACTGTGTGCATCACTTAAACTGCCATCAACACCATGGCGGGTATAGCCAAAGCTCAAATTCAGATCCGAATCTCTTGCGTTATCCTTTGCCTCTAACAACATAATTTGCTGCTGTTTAAGTGTATCCAACAATTCTTTCAATCGTGATGATGTTGCCAGGTACTCAGCGCCACGAAATATCGTTTGCTCTGCTGTAAACAACTGCGCATCTTCTGGGTTCTTTGGAGACCACTCATCAACGCCATTATTTTTCTCCAGATTCATCTGCAAGCCTATCTTCTGCATCAAACCCAGATATCGGCCTTTCGCTTGCTGCCAACGTGAGTAATAATCTTCTCTCGTTTCCTGAGAGCGCAACAATTCATAAGATTCAATCACCTGACGTTTGACTTTTATCTCGGTTAATTTTTCCTGTTCAATAGCTTGTTGATAAACTTCTTTTGAAATCTCAAGCTCACGTGATGCCAGATACCAATCGATATAAAGTGTGGCAAGCTGAGTAATATAACTTTCTAGCGCTTCCTTACTACTCAACCCTGATAGTTTAAAATTAAGCTGATTTAGTTCTACGTTCAGTCGATCCTGAACACCGCCAGAATTTTTCAATAATGGCTGGGTTAATCGTACTGTAAAACTAGGCTGGTAATATTGATCGCCAACAGGCAATGCTGGCGTTTGATCTGTTAGCTGATTGCCATAGGCTAATGACAAACGAGTACCCGAATCGGAAAATACGCGATTATAAGAAACATCCAGCAACTTATTATCACTCTCTAAAAATTCAGCGCCTGTTATTTGATTGGGTTCACTATGAATTAGACTAAGACTGGAGTTTATATAACCGTCATCCACACCCAGACTAGATTCCAGATTACCGGCAGAGATATCCTGCTCTGATAATATTTTTTGTACCCCGGGATTGTGCTTGAGAATAGATTGCACAAAGCTATCAAGACCCAGCGTCTGCGCAACACTGAACTGACTAAATAACAGTGAAATCAAACCAAGACTAATTCGTAATACAAATACACGCATGATTCAACACCACCATTATTTTATTTTTAAGCTGAATATTTCAATTCTTATTGAGTGATTTCAGCATTGATTTTATACATCGAATGACAGGAGACACAGTTTTCTAACAGGGTATTTATTTGAGCGAGAGCATGATCAGGATCACCCAGTTGCTCTGCATTTAGCGCCAGTTCATCAAATTTGGAATGTGTATCAAAACCCAGCTTTTTAAATGCTAAGGGCAGCTTACCTACGAGTGAATCAGGCACTGCCATCCGCGCATTATTACCTGATCTTTTTGCCGCTTCAATAACAAGACTCATGTCATCGTTAGATATTCCGCTGGTAATCTGTTGCACGCTCTCCAGAAATCCCCGCATTTCCGATAACACTAAATTTCTCTCACTGTCCTCTAATACAATGGCGATTCGACCATCACTGCTTTCAGCCACCTTACCGTGAATCACAAACCTGTATGTCAACACACTCGAAATGGCTATTAATACGGCGACTAGCGCCCAACAAGCTTTACACATGACTCTTTCTCGCTTTATTTTAGTTTTGATAAAAAGGATTTTGATGATGCGACTCCACTACGAGCCTAACTCAATGCGACAGCTATCATAAACCGATTAAATCATTTGAAAAACAGCGTTTAAACGAACATACTGTTCCATATATGGAACAAAGACAAATCAATTATGAACATAGATGATTGGCTGATATTTGCACAGATCGTCAAAATCGGTGGTCTTAGCGCGGCCAGCCGACAGCTAGGCATGCCGAAATCCACTTTGAGCCGACGTTTAGCCAAGTTAGAAGAGGACTTTGGTGCTCGTTTGTTAATTCGTCGTGGCCGCACCTTTGAGTTGACCGATTCAGGACGTTTGTTCTACCAGGAAGCTCGCGACCTATCTCAACACGTCAATAATGCTCAAGAGCGATTGAATGAAAGCAGCCAACGTGAAGATGGCACCGTACTCATGACCGCACCAAAAGCATCGGGAGGACAGTTTCTGAGCATTTGGCTATCTGCATTTATTCAACAACACCCACATATCCGCGTTGAATTAGATCTAAATGATTACATGCTCAATCTGGTCGAAAAAGGTTATGATCTGGCTCTTCGTGTCGGACCAATGGCCGATTCCGCACTCGTCGCACGCAAACTCGGCCAAAGCCACCGTATATTAGTTGCCAGCAAAGACTATATAAAGCAGCATGGCAAACCCGAATCACCCACTGAGCTAAACCAACATCGCTGCATCGGTTTTAGTGAACAACGAAGTGGACGGGAACTATGGCTTCTAAACAACGATAAACAATCCCAACGAATCAACTTCAACCCTGTACTACGTAGCAACGACATGGCGACAACACACCGCACCTGTCTGTCAGGTACTGGCATCGCTCTAATTCCCACCTTTGTTTGCAGGGCATCTATTGAATCTGGAAACCTGCAACAGGTTCTTCCACAATGGCACGGCCCTACTGCCGAATTTTATCTTGTCTACCCGGAGAAGGAACTCATGCCTAGACGTGTTCGTTTATTGGTAGATTTTCTGGTTGATCAAGCACAGAAAAATAATACAAATCTATAAGATGCAATTTATTCAACAATATCAACTTTCATTCCAAGCTCAAAAATACCATCCCCATCCGCGATTACATTCTGTCCAAAAAATATTTTATGATCACGTTTGCGAAATGTAATTAAAGTTTGCGTTGGCTTTTTATCTTTACTTCGCTCGGCACTGTCAATATCAATACTGGGAATAATGCACCGACTGCATGGCTTAACTATTCGAAAATTAATATCAGCGATATTTTTATTGTTTCCATTCATCTTCTGCAAAGGCTTCACAGCCAGCGACCACCAGATTAGGACGAAAGCGCGCCATAGGGATATTTTCATCCATGCGTGAATTGAGATCATCCAGTGATGCCTGCGTGGTCAGCAAAATAGGAAAGCCATCACTGAATGCCGTTTGATCATTAGGCAGCGCATAATCCTGATCGACATAACAAGTTTACTTGTAGTTATACAGATGCGTTTATGCAAATATAAAAACATGCTTATTAAATTTGTTATAAGCAATAACCACATTTTTATTAATGTCCGCTTTGGGTGGTGACCTCAACTGGTCGACAGCCGCCATTCAATTATGGGATATCATACAAAACATTTAGTAGTCACTTATGTCAATGGTGCTTAACATAAGTAACCTTTGAATGACTAATTGCCATCACTGACCGGCAATAATTTCATTTTGAATTACCCATAATGTTGTCCTCATCAATACGTTTCATGCACCATATAAAATAATCACAAAATATTTA
>JAGLQT010000196.1 GCA_023136715.1 Gammaproteobacteria bacterium
GTGGTATTGGTGGACTTCTGAATATTCCCCACCAGAACATTGATACGTTCTGCAGACTGTTTGCTTTGGTCGGCCAGTTTGCGAATCTCTGTGGCCACCACGGCGAAACCCTTGCCATGCTCCCCCGCACGCGCAGCCTCAACGGCCGCATTTAGGGCCAACAGATTGGTCTGTCCGGCGATATCGGTGACCAGACGGGTAATGTCACTAATCTGTCCGGTCTGTTCACTCAGCAGCAGGATCTGCTCCCCTATAAGCTGGGATTTGTCTCGGATCTCGACCATCGCCAGGGAGGTCTTGCGAATCACCTCATGCCCTTCGTCCGACATTTCCGAGGCCTGCCTGGCGCTAGCGACCGCCGTTTCAGACTGTTCTGCAGAGCGCTGGGCCGAGATACTGAGCTCATCCATGGTGCTGCTAGTCTCGTTGACTGCCGTAGTTTGCGCTGTCGCGGTACGCTCATGCTCGTCCGCTGTAATAGACATCTCCGCGGAGGTAGTGCCGAGTGAGTTAACGATCTCTGACACGGGGATAATGATATTATTTACCCTCCTAACAGTAAAAAATAAAACCACAGAGCCCAATACGATGATCATCAGAGTTCCGCCAATGGAGACCCTTGAAGTGTTGTAGGCGGTGGTATCCATATCGGCCCGCCGTTTACTTAACAGCTTATCCTCATTACCATCGGCCTCATCCAAAATCACCCTTATCTGATCCATAATGGCCTTGCCCTTGCCAGATCTAACCAGGGCCTGGAGCTCTTTCTCCTTGCCCGCATTTTTGAGTTCAATGCTCTCGCGCATTTCTGCTAGCTTCTCCTCGAACAGTTTTATGGACATCCCCAGACGTTGTACCTGCTCCGGATTGTCACCCACCAGTTCTATGAGAGCTAGAAGTTCCCTTTCTACTTTATCTACAGTTTTATTGTAGGGTTCCAGGAATTCCGGATCTCCGGTATAAATATAACCACGTTGTCCTGTCTCGGCATCGATCATATCGGAAAGGATATGGTGCAACTGCAATTTTACCTGGTAGGTGTGACCAATCCACGCCACGTCCTTGAGAAGGCCCTTGGTTGTGTTGTTCGAAACGATGGTCATGACCACTATCATCACGAAGATAATGCCAAATCCCGCATATAGTACGATGGGGATACGTCTCAGATTGCTTCCTTCCATTGCTTATTACCTCTGTTTGATAACTACGACATCACATGCGTGACGCATAAACGATTTAATTTTTCAACTGGTGACTATGGTTCTTCATCTATCACCAATACACCCTTATCCAATATGCCATTCATGTCGATGACACTGACGATGCAATCACGGTAGTTGATGCTACCCATGAGGTAATCGTCACTAATTGACCTTACTGCAGTCGGCAAATCGGTAAGCGAACCAAGGGAGGCGTACAACACGTCGTGCACCTCGTCGACACGCAAAGCGACGGTAACTCCCCCTGCATTGATGATCACCAGTTTCTCAACACCATTGATATCGGCCAGCGGCATTTGCAATAGGGGGCGCAGATCAGTGACTGTAAGAACATTTCCGCGCAGATTGGTATTGCCGATGACATAGGCTGGGGTGCATGGAACGGGATTAATTTGTTCCACTTCGGCAAATTCTTGGACCAGCATGAGGTCCACGCCAAAGAGCTCATGATTGAGCTCAATCACCGCCAGCGGGATGCTATCGGAGAGGTTTTCACTCTCCTGCACCTGGCTAAGTTCCTGCGCACGCTGATGCAGAATTTCGCGTATTTCTGCAGTGGCCCCGGGGAAAAAGAGGGTTTCATCTCCAGATTCCCGCCCCTCTGCCACGTTGGAAAGCGCTTCCACTGCTACCATTCCCTTAAAGTCGGCATGATATTCAAGCAGGTGTTCAGGATTCATCAACATCAAAATACCCTTCTCTGTTCGGGCAAGTGCCGTGATGAAGCGCTCTCGGCTCTCTGCTCCTTGCTGATATTCAGGTACCGGTTCCAGTTCGGCAGTATCAATATTCTGTACATCAAACACATCATCAACAAGAATCCCCAGTGCCTCATGACCATCATTTATCACAATGATCCGGTCATCCAGACTGTAGTGATGAAGGGGATGTCCAAAGTGAATATCTAAATTAACCACCGGGATCACTGAACCACGCAGATTGATCACTCCATCGATAAAATCTGGGGCCTCATCAACCGGCGATATCTCCACAAGCTGGACAATCTCACGCACTGCCCTGGAGGGGATGCCGTAGAAGCTTTTGGAGAGACTAAAGATGACGTAATCACCATTGCCAAGCATCTGTGCATTGTTTGTGTCCGGTGAACCAGCGTTCTGTTGAATGGCGTTTGTTTCAGACAAGATGGTTCTCCCTATACCTGATGCTTGAATTCAAGTGGCAAGTTGCCAATGTCTGAGGATTCCCTAAGGATGCTACTGATCTGGCCGGCCAACTCGCCGGCTGTAACAGGCTCATAGCTATCAATCGGGGTCTCTGTCGGCAGTGCGGTCAAAAGTTCTGCGGCCGTCATGTACATCTGGCGGGCATGCCGTTTATCATGTTTTTGCTGATAGAGTTGACCTGCCTGCAGGTAGGCGGGGACGAATTCTGGAGCCAGGTAAATCACCTTTTTCAGTGCCGCCAGGGCATTCTCGGCATCCTGCTGCTCTTGTCGTACCTGGGCCATCAAGAAATAGGAATCCTTTGCCAATGGATCCACTGCTATGGCCTGTTCGCTGCACATCAATGCTTCCTTGTGCTGACCCATATTGGCATGCGCCTTTGCCATCACCATCAGTGCCTGATAATGCATTGGATTGTTTTCAACAATCCGTTGCGCGCATCTTATTGCTTCAGTATAGGCACGTGCATCCAAAGTTACCAATGCCTCTTTCAACAAGCTCTGCTCATCAAGCGGATGCGTTTTTTTTAAATCCGCATTAGCCAGGTCGATAGCACAAATTTGATCACTATTGCGCCGTTGCTGAATAATAGCCGCTTTAGTACTACGGCTATTATCGTTTCTGCGCCGTTCCCAAACAGGGTGTTTCTTATCATTTACTGTAGACGCGGAAATAACACCGAGCAGTCGCTCAAGATAGTCCTTAGTGTCCTTGACCATGATGCCTGGATAGAGCTCTTTTGATGAGTTTGGGTGATTTCTTAGCAACATCAAGGCTCTGCGACGCAACTTCTCGGCATCCCCAATATCACCTTGACTCTCGTAGAATGCGGAGAGTTCCAGCATGGCGGGGACAAAGTCGGGGTCCAGCTCAATCACCTTTATATACGCACTGATGGCCTCTTCTGCCTTTCCCTGTTGCTCATGAATAAAGGCCAACAGGTAATAGGGTTCAATAGCATCAGGCGCCGCCTCGATGGCAAGCCTGCAGTTTTCAGAAGCCAGTTGGTACTTTCCCAGATTGGCGTATAACTGCGCCATCATATAGCGACTTTCAAATGACTCCGGCGCCTGGGCAAGCAGCTGTTTTGCCACGCGCATGGCACCCGCATAGTTGGTTTTCTTCAGTAGTGCTGACGCCTCCTCATAGAGCTCCATCCACAGCGGTTTTTCGGATGGATGTGGCTGCGCAAAGCTATCCAGCAAACTCGTTTTGGCAACGATAGCGGATGTGGTAATTTCTTGCGGTTCAACCAGGGTCGTTACGTTCTTCTCCACTCTAGCGACAGGGCGTTGGTAGATGACCGATTCTGGAAAGACACGAACCTGGAAATGCTCGGTATTGTGCGTCAACAACTCTCCATGCCCCGTTAGCAGATAGCCGCCATCGGCCAGACGATCATTAAAGTGCTCAAGCACTCTGGCTACCGCATTGTGTTCGAAATAGATAAAGACATTTCTGCAGATGATGAGATCCACTGTATGGTTATCTGCATGACGGTGAGGATCCGACCCATCGAGCAGGTTTTCTACCCGAAAATCGACCATTTTCCTGATTCGTTTATCCAGTACCCAGTGTTTCCGATCTTTATGGAAATAGCGCTGCCGAATGTCATTCCCGAGACGACGGAATGACCATTCCCCATAGCGTGCTTCCTGTGCCTTGTGAATGGTCTTGTGATTAATATCGGTGCCCAAAATGGAGATATCCCATGCGGCCAGATCAGGTAGCAGTTCATCCAGTAGCATGGCGATGGTGTAGGGCTCTTCCCCACTTGAGCATGCTGCACTCAGGATGTTCAGGCAATGTGATTCCGATCGACGACGGATCAGGTCCGGCAGAATCCATTCCCGTAGCAGGGACATCTGCAGCTGATCACGGAAGAAATAGGTCTCTGCATTGGTCAAATATACCACTATGTGCCGCCATTCTTGGTTACTATGCTCATCCCGGCCAGACAACAGATTAAGATAATCCTCCAATCTGGCGAGCTTGAGATCACGCAGGCGGATCAGAGTAATCTCGTGGAACTTTGCCACATCCTCAGCTCTGATCTGCAGCCCCAGTCGCTGTGTGATCAGCGAATTGATCTGTGCCTGAATCTCTTTGCCAAAGCTCATAGTCGTACAAACCTCATCAGGCAAACTGGTCTTCGAATGTGAAGTGGCTGTCTCTAAACAGGTGGACGCATGCATCCACCACCTGCGGATCATAATGTACATCCCGCTTGGCCTGGATCTCGTCCAGGGCTAAATCCGGCCCCAGCGCCGGCCGGTAGGGACGGTGGGACATGATGGCCTCGACTACATCAGCCACAGCCAGAATCTTCGACTCCAGGATAATCTCATCTCTCTTAAGTCCATGCGGGTAACCCGAACCATCCAGTCTTTCATGGTGCTGTAACACCATTTTGGCAATGGGCCAGGTGAAATCAATATCCTTAATAATCTCATAGCCAATTTCAGAATGGGTTTTGATGAGCTCGTATTCGTCCGAGCCGAGTTTTCCAGGACGACTGAGAATCTCTGCAGGTACGTATATCTTGCCGATGTCATGAATCAGCCCACCAAGCAGGATTCCCTTGATCTGCTTCTCGGACAGTTCCATCTCCTGTGCAATCGCAACTGCCAGCTGCGAAACACGCTGTTGATGATTGCCCGTATAGGGATCGCGTTTCTCAAGAGCTGAGGCCATGGCCTGAATAGTCTGTACCAGCATCGTATCAAGGTGACTGGCATGCTCAAGACGCTCGGTTTCAAGCTCCTTGTGCAGGGTGATGTCCTGCAATGACACCACATAGGCCGGCTTGTTGTGCCAGGTTGTTGCCGCCGCCTGCATCTCCACCGTGCGCACGTCATTGCCGGGCTGGATCAGCTGTAGCTCCATCACTTCGTCCTCAGCAACCGGATAGCCGAAGCTATGGCCTTCGATCTGCTCCTGAGTTCGACCCAGTAATTGTTGTGCACTCAGGTTGGCGAACTTCATCGTACCCTTTTCATCTAAAACCATAATGCCGGAGACATTATTGTCGATGATAGTGCGCATCTGCATTTTATTCTGCTGTGTCTCGTCATGATTACGAATTGAGTCAATACCAAAAGCGAGGTCATCAGCCGTCTCATTTAACAGAGATTGTAAATCCTGATTGAAGGTATCGAGCTGATCGGAATAGACATTAATGATTCCAATGAGTTGTTCATCAACGATCAGTGGGATTAACATACAAGAGCGAAAATTCTGTTTTAGTGCAGCCTCCTTCCAGGATTTACTGACCAATGTGTCATTGGCAATATCCTCTATCAATACAGGCGACAGGGTATGGATTGCCATGCCAATTGGGCAATCACAATTGGCATCAGCACAAGTTCCAACAATCTCACCCAGAAAGTCGACACCTTCACCAGCAAAGGCAACCGGACCGTTAAATATAGTATCACCTAGTTGAACAAAACCGATCGAGACGAAACAATATTCGATCTCTTCGACCAAAATTCGGCAGATATCATTCATGAGTCCCTGCTCATCGGTGCTGTGGGTCAGGGTCTGGTTGACCCGGTGCAGGATGCGTAAATTATTGTTAATTCGCTGGAAATTAAGTTCTTTATTCCGCTGCTCGGTGATGTCATCAAGGGTTCGCAAGGTGTAGATAACCTGACCCTTCTCGTCGTAGATGGTATAACTATGTTGATATAGGATTTCTCCCGTCTGAAGGGTTAGCTCCTCCTCAATTTCCTGGTGCTCTAGCAAGGTATTCATGGTGGCCAGCGGTGGGCCATCGAGCTTGGGATAGGTTTGCCAATAGGGTCGGCCAATAACATCGCGGACATCCATGTTCGCCCGCTTAGCATATTCCTGATTTGCCCGAACGATCCTGTACTCGGGATCAATCAGGAATACAGGCATAGTCATGGCATCCATGGCCGTTACCCACTGCTGACGACCACGCTTTATTAAATTGGTAGTATCTTCTACATCAACCAGTAGTGCCAGCAGTGCATGATGCATCTCATCAGAGATACAATCTAGTCTCAGCGTTTTTTCAAGCTGTTCGCGGAAACACCTGATTTTTTGAGAACTCATAACGCATCCATACTACATCCCTTGCTCAACTCCAATATAAACTCATTAACCTATAATGGTCAAATAAATCTGACCAGATTCAGTGTTAATCCGTAATTGTTTTTCTGATTCGTTTGGCGTTAACCCATTGTTATGACTGTGTGGTCTAACCTGACTGCAATAGCTAACAATGTATTCCAGCACGACCTGCTTTACTTCAAAAAATGAATGGAAATCCATTTCAGGTGTCCATTCATTTATTATACTTCTAAAGTACCATTCTACTAGTGCATTACCCAAACAGTTATCTCGATGACTCAGGCTTTGTTTTATCTAGTAACACTAAAACGGTTGTCGATAATACGTATTCGTATAATGATTTCCCGATCAGAATTAAACATCTGATCTTATCCCGATGTATAAAAGTTAGCTTAAGAAAAATAAATTAGGAGGTAAAAAAGTCCTGATAAATAATTCAGTTAGGCTGAGAAAATAGTACTTTTAAACAAACACGAATTAATAGGTATTTTTTTAAATAGATTGGGAACGGATCTGGGCTTGTAAATGTCGATAAAAATATTGCAAGTGCTTGCGTGGACAATATTATAAAGAATACTTTTATTTGCTTAGATGTGATTTATTGCTTCCTCAAAAGATTACGGCAGCCTTGTCTCATTATCAATGCATTGACTCGGAACATCCGCTTTGGGTCGTTAACGGACAGTTATCGACTAATTATCATGCAAACATTTTGATTATTAGTGGGGGCACATAAGGGGGCAACAATTACTTGATTAGCATATTAAATAGAATCAATACAAATAGATATAAGACAAGTTAAGTAGAACCCGCCTCCACCAAAAAACTGACCCCAGTTCGAAATAGCTGGGTTTTTTTATTACCTGATAAACCCCGGCTTTTGGTGATTCTGATTATTCTATTCAATCAGTAACCAATACTCCTTTAAGTTTTTACCATCCCAATAATAAGCTACTACTGATAATGATGATCAATCGAGTCTGACTCACTATTTATACTCAATTTATCCGACAGTAAAAAAATTAGGCAGATTTAAAACTGCGTCTTTGAATAATGAATGCAAAGGAAGAACATTGCTTTCATGACTAACGCTGTCAGTGCTCCATATGTTACGAACACCCGCTTGTATCAAATACTCTTTTGCATCATTAGCAAACAAGGCATGAGTAACCAGTACATCGACATGTTTTGCATTCTTTAACAAACATTTTTCAATGGCAACTGACAATGTATGACCACTACTTACAATATCATCAACTAATACAATTGAACGTCCGTGTAAATTAATTTCAGGTAAAGTGATCTCGACTTTTTTGTCGCCTGTGCGTATTTTTTCGCATACACCATAGGTCCATTGATTTGGTTTCGCGACGGCACTGACCCATTGCTCTGATTCGCAGTCAGGTCCCAGCAATACTGGATCCTTAAAATGTTCTCGCAGAAACTCTGCCATCAAGGTGGTTGCGGACAAGGACACTGCGTGTGTAGCTGGTATCGCTTGTTCAAGGTACTGGATTCGATGCAGATGTGGATCTACGGTAATAACATTATCAAATAAATCAGCAAGAAAATTACCAACAATTTGTTGACTAATTGATTCGCCAGGCTGGAACGCTTTGTCCTGGCGCATATAACAGAGATAAGGCGCAACCAGGGTTAGTGTTTTTGCACCCAATTCACGTGCAGTTTTTGCCGCAAGTAATAACTCCACCAATTTTTCATTCGGCTGATTAAGGCTAAAGCAAATTATGACATGCTCAGGTAAGTTGGCTGGCAAAGTAAGTTTGCATTCACCATCAGGAAAACGGTGCCGTTGTATTATCTGGCAGGGTATTTTTAATGCGCCCGCCAGGTTGCGTGACTGCATTTCATAATCATCAAAGCCAAGCAGCATCAAAATTCCACAAATGCTTTAGGTATCTGATCTTCTTTACCAATCAGATAGCCGATATCTCGCTCGCATAATGTGAGCGCAAAATTAAAGTCCGAAGGAAACTCCGCATGAATACGATACAGCGGCTCACCCTTCTCCACTTTGTCCCCTAACTTTTTAAACAGGTCCACCCCGGCACCTTTGTCCATGGGAGCGCCTGCGAAGCGTGCAATGCGCGCCATTTGCAGATTATCAATTTCGATTACAACACCATCCGCAGGCGAAAGCACCTCATGGGTAAGCTGACCCAACTCAAACTTGTTACTTTGTTCACCCTGGGCGCTAATTATAGCGTTCATCTTATCCAGAGCTCGACCAGAATCCAGGATGTCACGCGCGATTGCATAGCCATTGCCACCACGAACATCAGGATCAAACTCTAACACTCGACCCGCCAGACGTAATGCTTTTTGTCGGAGATCCGCCGGTGCTTTGGGAGAATTCTGCAGAACTTGCATTACATCACGTGCTTCCAACACCGGTCCTATGCCAAAACCAACAGGCTGTCGGCCATCAGTGATGATAACTTCCAAGTAAATTCCAAGTTGATCAGCAACAAATTCAAATAATTTACGTAAGCGCTGTGCTTGTCCCATGCGACGGACTTTTGCGGTAGGTCCTACAGGAATGTCGATAACTAAATGTGTTGAGCCCGCTGCCAGTTTCTTTGACAGAATTGATGCCACCATTTGCCCAAGGGAATCGATACCAAGAGGTCGCTCGACTGCAATCATAATGTCATCGGCGGGTGATAACTCGGCTTTCCCTCCCCAGGCCAAACATGCCCGATGTTTGCGTACAATGTCATGCAGCTTTTTGATATCAAGCTCCACATCCGCCAGAACCTCCATGGTATCGGCTGTGCCTGCCGGAGAGGTAATGGCGCGACTTGATGTCTTGGGAATCAACATTCCATGTGCAGCAACCATGGGTACTACTAGCATTGAAGTACGGTTACCGGGAATACCACCAATGCAATGTTTATCCACAACCAATGATTCATTCCAGTCCAGCTGTTCGCCGGATTCCAGCATGGCTCGTGATAAATAAAATACTTCATCACGATCCATATCAGTTTGTCCGGTGGCTACGAGAAAAGCAGAAATTTCAGTTTTCGAATAGCGCGTGTCTGTAATATCACTGATGATATGGTGAAAGTCTTCCTGAGTCAGTCGTTCACCGGCAATTTTACGTCGCACTGCATTCATTGATGCGGGAGGTTCTGCATGTTCAATGCTTACCAGATGACCTTCGCTTATGCCTAATTTAGCAAAGGCTTCTTCGGATAACCCCAGATCAGTGGGTGTGACAATGCTGTCATCATCAACGACATTTAATACCGCAAGAATACGCCGACCGTTTGCGCAGATTTTTACTTTGGAAAGAGCCTGAAAACCTTCTGCCCTGTAGACTTCACACTCTCGATGCAAATAGGCAACATTTTCATGGTAAGTATCAATACCTAAACGACGTAACTGGAGCGTTTCTTTGGTTGTTGTTGATTTAGATTTTGTAGCCATAAATTTCTATTTTAATTAAATGCTAAATAAATATAACAAAGCCATAAATAATTTATCAAAAATTGTCAGGCGTCACTTTAACATGCTACTCCTCAACCCTTATGAAGAACAGCGAATATTAATAACAGCCCTGGTCTTCCATAACGGTGAGACTTTTATATTAAAACTGATCAAAGACGATGAAAAACAATTACTATCTACCATGAGTATTAATGATCTTAATTTAAATATCACTTGTGAAATTATCGCCATAACAAATTAACTACTCGTATAAATAATGCCGCGACGCACCAGCCACTTTTCAATTTCAACGGCGACTAACACCAATGAAGATAAGAGCATGCAAACAACAAGATCGAACATTGGCAAGGGCTGAGTATGGAAGATATCATTCAACGCAGGCACATAGATCACCGCTAGCTGCAATAGAAGTGTCAATATTACTGCGCCCAGCATCGGCAGGTTCGTCAATAAACCCATGCGAAACAGCGATGCAGTTTCACTGCGCACCGCCAGTGAATGAAACAGCTGTGACACGGTGAGCACGGTAAACACCACTGTCTGCCAGTATTCGACCCCGCGCGATATTGCCCACGCCTGCGAAGCAATCGAAATACCACCGACGAACAGGCCGACCCAGATAATGTGTTGCCACATGCCATGGGCGAAGATGTTCTCCTGCGGTGGGCGGGGCGTACGCTGCATAATACCCGGTTCAGCCGGTTCGGCGGTAAAGGCCAATCCAGGCAGGCCATCGGTGACAAGGTTGATCCACAGGATATGAATAGGTAACAGCGGGATCGGCAGACCGAGAAATGGCGCTAGAAACAGAGTCCAGATCTCGCCCGAATTGGAACTCATCGTATCCTTGATGAATTTACGAATATTGTCGAAGATCCGGCGGCCTGCCTGTACTGCATGAACAAGGGTGGCAAAGTTATTATCCAGCAAAACCATATCCGCTGCCTCACGCGCCACATCAGTCCCCTGCAAACCCATGGCTACACCAATACCGGCTCGTTTCAACGCGGGAGCATCATTGACACCATCACCGGTCATAGCAACAAATTCACCATTTTCCTGTAAAGCTTTAACGATGCGTAATTTCTGCTCAGGTGTAACCCTTGCATAAACCCGTACCGATTCGACAAGGCGGGCAAATTTTTCATCGGATAGTTCTGCCAGCTCTTCCCCGCTCAGAATTTCCTTATCATCTTTTGCAATAGCCAGACGCTGTGCAATGGCCATAGCAGTACCTGCGTGATCACCGGTAATCATCACAGGTGTAATGCCAGCAGTTAAACAATCGGCTATCGCCTGTGGTACTTCTGGTCGTGGTGGATCAATCAAAGCGACCAGCCCCAGAAATGTTAAATCCTGCTCAACCTTTTCAGGTTCTAGCCGCTCAGGTAACGTTGGCAGTTCACGCTTTGCAAACGCCAGCACCCGGTAACCTTCATTGGCCAACTTTGATGCTTCAAGTAACACAGCTTCATGATCAAATGTTATTGATTCATCCATCGTTAACATCTTGTTGCACTGAAGCAGAAGCTGTTCTGGTGCACCCTTAACATAGGCAACGACACCTTCTGACATCTGGTGCAAGGTTGTCATTTGCTTGCGTTTACTGTCAAACGGGATAACCGCTATTCGAGGCTTTGTCGTCTCCAGTTCGAGCTTGTCAAAACCCGCCATATGAGCCGCTTCAAATAATGCCAGTTCGGTTGGTTCGCCAGCAGGCACCCCGTCCTTTTCGGCAACATCGTTGCTCATCGCCATTGCCTGACCCAGTTCTTCACAGACTATATTGGCATCTGCATCAGGTAACAACGCATGCCACTGGCCGTCAACATAAAGTCGTTCGACGGTCATGCGATTCTGCGTCAGCGTACCGGTCTTGTCGGTACAGATATAAGTCACTGAACCGAGCGTCTCCACTGCTGGAAGATTACGTACCAGCGCGTTGTGCCGAATCAACTTATGAGCACCGAGAGTCAGCGAGATCGTCACCACCGCTGGCAGCGCTTCCGGTATGGCAGCGACCGCCAGACTTACCGCCGTCAGGAACATCAGCATTACCGGTTGTCCCTGCAACAGTCCGGCAGTGAACACGACAGCACAAATCGCCAGTACGGAAAGCGCAAGGTAACGGCCGAAACGGCTCAGTCGCACCTGCAGTGGTGTCTTTACGCCGACCTCAGCCTGCAACATTTCAGCAATATGCCCTATCTCGGTATCCAGACCCGTTGCAATTACCACACCGATACCACGTCCGCGAGTAACCAGGCTGCTCTTGAAGGCAAGATTTCGACGTGCATCGATGGACTGCTCTGTTTCGTTTAAGGCTGCCGACTGCTTGTTAACGGGA
Source organism: Gammaproteobacteria bacterium (assembly GCA_023136715.1). Classification (GTDB taxonomy): domain Bacteria; phylum Pseudomonadota; class Gammaproteobacteria; order SZUA-229; family SZUA-229; genus LH-M37. Next base: position 12,324 of record JAGLQT010000196.1, read on the forward strand.
TGAGATTCACCGGTCAGCGCTGATTCATCAACCTCCATTTCTTCTACTTCAAGCAAGCGCAGATCAGCAGGAACAATGTTACCGGCTTCAAGCACAACCACATCACCGGGCACCAATTCTACAGCTGCCAGTGTCACTGCTTGAGCATCGCGCATCGCATGAGCCTCTGGTGCTGCCATTTCCCGTAACGCCGCTACCGCACGTTCTGCCCTGAATTCCTGTATCGCACCAATGATGGCGTTGAGCAGCACGATAACCATAATAGCAATCGTATCCTGAGGCTCACCGACGAAGCCGGATATCAGTGCTGCTGCCAGCAGCACGACAATCATGAAATCAGTAAACTGACCCAGCAATATAGCCAGCAATGAACGCCTATGCTTTTCAGGAATGGCATTTGGGCCATTCTCATCCAGACGTTTTTGTGCTTCTTGTGTGGTGAGACCCGTTACCGAAGATTTGAGACGCAACAGGACTTCATCAGGCTCAATGTTATTCCAGATAGACGGAGGCACCTTACTGGCCTGCAAACAGATAAATAAGCAGGACGGTCAACGATGCAATCAATAAAGTCTGCATGCCGCTACGTAACCATGAGACGCCTGCAATGCTGCCAAGAAAAACACCCAGAAGAAAGATAAGGAACAGTGCAATCATAATGGCTGCATAAAGCGGTGGCACAGGCAGTGCTATACCAGCGATAGTCAGCCATATTGGCAAAAGGATCAAAAGCGAAATGATCAGCGGCGCCAGGCCATTAACCAGAGCAATCAGCAATGGTACCCAGCGACTAGCATCTCCATACGCGCTTTCACTGAGATCACTGATCATCGCCTGCTCCAGTTTGCCCAGTGCATGTTGCCGTTCGGCAGATTCACTAATGTAGGCACTGCTCAAGCCGCTCATGCCCAGAGCAATAGCCGCGCCCAGACAAACGCTAAAAATCACAGATAAATCGGAGGATTCACTAACAATAAATCCGATAATGAGTCCCAGCATAGTCAGTGCACCGTCAAAGCCATTAACCACAAAATAGCGCCGCATAATATCGCGAGTCCGAGTGATATCCAGCAAAAACTTTATCTGGCCAAGCACAGTCATAAATCTTTAATCAGAATCCGGTTCACTTTGAACTTCTACTTCATCAATGCTGTGGAGCGAACCACCCAGGTCATTTATGACTGATTGAACTGCTTCAAAATCAATGGTGTTTCCTGTCACCTCTATTTGAATCGTTTCGGTGTTTTCATCGACTTCAAGCACAATCAAATGCACACGATAATCAGCGCCTACGCTAGCAATAGTCTGTGAAAACTCAAGAGCATTCGGTTGATGGGGTTTAAGTACATCCAGAACAATTCTTTTAACATAAACCATAATTTTACCGCCTAGTTTTTTAAATTCTAATCCATTTTTACTACAAAAAAGCCATGCTGATTTTCTCGCTGACCACAAGACTGCCAGTGGATAAATTATATATGCTTAGCTTCCTGATACACAGCCCCAGGCCTCTCCTGAAGACCTTACTGGTGAAAATATATGATGTGTACTAGCAACAAAATCTATTGCTAGTAATGATGCTAAAGTCACCAGTTTATGCTCGAATTACCTTAGTTTAATCATTGGATTTACATCAAAATTAGTACTGTATAATCACTACACTTTTTAGTTACTGGTCATTGGAGGCCCGCCTAAATGACATCAAATAATAGCAAAAATGATAGTTCCCCCATTAATGACCTTACATCGTTAATTTACCTGCTAGAAAATGATGCCAAACAAACAGAAAAACTGAACAATACCTTGCAGGATAAAGGCTACACGGTACAGATTTTTACCGATAAGGATACGCTCTTCAGTACTGCCTGTAATTCCACTGATTTTGAACGACCGCTAGCAATAGTTATAGAAGCGACTTATTCCGATAACAAACTAGTCTCACCAATCACTTCAGATATTGAACGCTGTAATCAACATGACATCCATGTCATAGTTACATCAACACGCGATGACCTAAGCGCACGACTGGCTGCTTTTCGTGCAGGAATCAAACACTGCATCAGTAAATCTAACGAATCAAATTGTTTGCTCAATTTTCTTAGTGGACTAGTTGAATCTCGAAACAGCCCCTCCTATCGCATCCTTCTTGTCGATGATGATAAAGAGATACTGAAGGTATATGAGACAATATTGAACGAATCCGGCATGAAAGTAGAGACACTGTCTGAGCCACTAAAAACTCTGGATACGATCAATATCTTTGCTCCCGATGTACTCATACTAGATACAGACATGCCCGAAGTGTCCGGCCCGGAACTAGCTGCAGTATTACGCGATAGTGGTTTTCAGCTACCTATTATTTTCCTCACGAATGAAACCGAGATGACTCTTCAGCTGCAGGCACTCAACCTTGGTGGCGACGACTTTCTGGTAAAACCGGTACAGCCCGAATACCTTATTGCCGCGGTTACCGCAAGAGCACAAAGATCAAGAAAAAATAGTACCACCTGTCAGAATTTGGCAACCACTATATATGAACGTGATCGTGAGCATTTAGCCCTTAACCAGCACGCTATAGTCAGTATCGCGGATAGAGAAGGCAATATCACTTATGTTAACGATCTTTTTTGTGATATCAGCGGCTTTTCCTCGAAAGAACTGCTAGGACAAAACCATCGCATAGGTAAATCAGGGAAACACTCGACCGAGTTTTATAAAGAGATGTGGCATACCATCACAAATGGCAATGTCTGGAAAGGTGAACTCTGCAACCAGCGCAAAGATGGCAGTCTGTACTGGGTAGAATCAACTATCACCCCGTTCCTCGATGAGGATGGTAAGCCCTATCAGTATGTATCTATCCGCACTGACATCACTCAGGTCAAGGAGAGCGAACAAACCCTGCGAGCCATTGTAGATAGTACCTCTTCGCTTACAGGTGAAGCACTTTTTCAAAGCTCCGTTAAATTCCTGGCGGAGTCGTTAGGTATACGTTTCAGTTTTATTGCCGAGAAAGATGCGAATGACGCATCTGCCATTAAGACTATTGCTATCTGGGATACTGATCACATAATCGACAACTTCAGCTACGCCATTAAGGACACACCCTGTGAACAGGTGCTGAGCACCGGTCTATCTGTCTACGCGGGAAATGTTGCAGAAACATTTCCAAAAGATCTCTGGCTTAAAGAAAATGGTATCGAAAGTTATATAGGTATACCTCTTTACGATAGCAATAAGAATTTCCTCGGTCACATGGGCGTAATGGATAACAAGCCAATGACGAACATCGAGAAAAACGTCACTTTACTCAGGCTTTTCGCTGCTAGCATTGCCAGCGAGATTGAACGTGAGCAGGCTATAAAAGCGCTTAATATCCATAAAGAACGATTACGACGAGGCCAGATCTTTGCCAACATCGGCACATGGGACTGGAACATCCAGAACGGCGAGCTATTCTGGTCTGAACGAATTGGGCCACTATTTGGTTATGCCGAAGGTCAATTAGAAACTTCTTACGATAACTTTACTAACGCCATTCATCCTGATGACCGTCAGTCCGTTATTGATGCTGTTAACGCCTGTGTTGAAAATGATGCGCCATACGATATTGAACACCGGGTAGTCTGGCCTGATGGCACAGTTCGTTGGCTTCTGGAACGTGGTGCTGTATTACGCGATGATGATGGTA
>JAGLQT010000197.1 GCA_023136715.1 Gammaproteobacteria bacterium
GCATAATGCCATTGTGGATACCACTCAAAACTGAGATTTTGTAAAACAAGTACAGGATTACCCGCCGCTATTTCAGTGAAAAGATCGAGCAACTGTGGTTCTAATTTATAGGGTAGCATTTCATGGCGCCGTGCTGTCGCGATCATTTCAATTTGCAGGCTACCCTTGCGACCGGGGATATAAATCTGACTGGATAATTCTTCGGGCGTTGTTTTAACCCCATGGAATTGCAGCAGTGTAGCCAGTACGGCAGGCCCGCACTGAAACTCTGTTTGCGGGTAAAACGGTGTCTCTGTCAGTTCAGCTGCCAAAGGCAGGAAATCCGGTACGTTAGTCCGGATCTGCCTGCTTTGTGGTGTTGATGCACAACTGCTGAGTATCAATAAACATACGAGCAGACTTAATGTTTTCATTCACTGTTATTTGTTAACGGGATGAATGAATGGGAATATATCTGTTGCGCCAATGACGTCTGTAATCACAAAGACAATGAATATGAGGGTAAGTGTGCCAAGTATGCCGGCGCCAGCAGGAAGTTCAGCCATTTTCTGATTAAGCTGTGCAATTTCTTCATGGGTCATTTGATTGATGCGGGTTTCTATATCAGCAGAGCTTACGCCCATGCTAGATAGTTGTGCTTGTACATCAGCACGTTTAATGGTTTGCAGCAGGGCTTCTTTATCATTTACTTGATCAATCTTATTAATAATCTGATCATTAGAAACCAGGGAAGCCTGAGCATTACCCAAGGAAAGACTGAATAGTGAAATTGCTAAAATCAGGGATAGCGTACGCTTGAATGAGGTCATGATGAAAGTACCTTCTGTCGTATGAAGTTATGCTGCATGTGTAGTCCTTGACGAATAATAGCATGTGCAACGTTACATTAGCTAAGATCCATTCTGGCTGTCACGGCGTAGTGATCCGATAGGTAAGGTACATGGATGCCACGCGTAATACCCTCTTCAGTTAGCGCTGTATCAACGGTAAACCACGAACCCCATTATTTGTATTGTTTCACGATATAATTATCAACCCTTTTAAACAGGATTACTGATGCTTCGTCGATTCACTACTTACGTTATTTGTTTTTCCATGATCGGCCTGAATCTGATGTCTGGTCCTGTTTATGCGGGAGAGCTTTCTTCTTCGGTCGATTTTAATGAGTCTGAGCTGCTTAAAAAATATCCCGATGCCAAAGTTATTCGAGTCTCGCCCGGGGAATATCTAGCTCTGGAGAAAAAATTACAGAAACGTGGTTATCGGCAGTCAGAGGTGGTGCCGCTTCAATTAGCGCAAAATAATATTGAACATGATGCTGGTGTTATTGAGGCGCAGCAGGATGATTTAATTTTAGCCGATGATTGTGCTGAGAAAGGTGATCAAAATGCGGGCGAGGAGTCATTAAGAGTGATGCTTGATTTTACTGAAGATATGATGAACTCCAGTAATGGTTCATCTGGCGATGACGCGGCTGTTGTATTTGTTATTATCGGTACAGTGGTTGTCGTTGTCTGGGCGCTTTATGTGTTCAAGTATTTCTATGATGTTTCTTTAGGCAATGCGCCGTGTGGGCGCTGGAATGAACTGGCAGTAGTGAAGAGCAGCGCCTCATCAGCAGAGGGTCAGCATGCGCGCTTTGATGGTTTGCGTTACTCAACGGGTTTTCGTGATGGTTCGCTGGATGTTGGTATCGGTTTTGAACTGGGGCAGACCGATATTCTGCTCAGTGAGGTAGGTGTGCTAGAGCTGAAAGGCAGGTACTGGTTACTTGGGCCGATACTCAGGTGGCGTTTATCACAAGATATAAATCCGAGCTATTTTCAAATGAATTTTGTTGCCGGCACGACAGAGCATGATGCGGTCGGTCTGTTAGCTAAAGCCAGTCTTGGCTTGTTATTTGGTATTGGTGACTCCATGCAATTAGGTTTGAACTGGGGTGCGATGAATATCAACCTGAATGGTGATCAGGGGATTATTTCTGAGCGCAGTCAATATCATTATCTTTATGGGATCAATATAGGCTTTAAATTCTGAACTGCTATTTTGATAAGCTGTAGCGTGAACCGCATTAATCGTGTTATTTCACGATATAATAAACAAATTCCTTCACATAGAGACCTTCAAACCCCGTGAAAAAAACTCTCCTTGCCTTTGCCCTGCTTGCAGCCGTGCTGCTGGTTTATCCTATTCTTAATAAATCTGAAAACACGGAGATCATAACGGGTTTGCCGTGGCAGGTTGATGTTATGCCTGATGGCGCTACACAGGTTTTTGGTTTGCATATTGGTGTTAGCCGGTTATCTGATGTACTGGGTATTCTTGGTGATGATGACGTGGAACTGGCGATTATTGCGGCCAGTGATGAAGTCGGTAGTCTGGAAATGTATTACGGGCATTTTCGAGCCGGTGTGATTGCGGGTAAGCTGGTTGTGCAGACCCATGCCAGTAAACAGGATATTAAAGACTGGCGTGAAAACGCAGCAAAGTTTGATTACATGGCGAGTGGCCAGGCTAAAAAATATATTGTATCTGATGACGATATAAAGCTGGCATTGAATGAAGCTGTTACTGGTCTGACATTTATTCCAGCATTGAATCTGGATGAAGAAATAATACTGGCACGATTTGGTGAGCCTGATGAACGTGTTCAGTTAGGCGGTGCTACGCATTTTCGTTATGCTGCAAAGGGTCTGGATATTGCTGTGTTTGAGGATGCTAAAGAAGTTATACAATACGTTGCTCCATATGATTTTAAAAATATAGATGGGATGAGAGAGTAATAATGAAAGCAAAAATAATTATTAACGCTGTTTTGCTTGTTTTACTCTCTGCCTGTAATGACGGCTTGATCAATAATAACCATAACGAAATTTCGGTTCGTTCTGAGCCTTCGGGTGCATCGGTTTATGTAATGGGAAAATTGCAAGGCACAACGCCGATGAAGCTGAATGTGACAAAGCTGTATCCGGTGTCATATTCAAAGAAAAATAAACATCAGTATGGACATATAACTTTGAAGCATGAATCTTGTAGTGATAAAGTCGTAAAGGTAACACGTGACATAGGGGGAACTGGTGTGAAGGGAGAGTTGGTGTGTGCACCAAGTGAAGAAACGATGATTGAACAGGTGCCAGCTAAAGTTCCTGCTGTAGGAGGCAAAACTGTGAAGCAGCGCTTACAGGAATTACATACTTTGAAAGATGATGGACTGATTAGCGATGAAGAGTATCAGAAAGTTCGTAGTAAAATATTGGAATCACTTTAGCTAACGTAAGGGGTAAAACTCATGAATAAAATAGTAATGATGTTGGGTTTGGTGCTTGCTGCCTTGCAGGTGAATGCAGAAGGTGTCGATACCAAACAAATTTATTTTGGTGGTGGCCTTGGTTTGAATGATGCTAATTTTGGTGATAGCGCGATAGGTTTCCAGGTTTTTGCAGGCCTGCCGATCCCCATTAAAAATGACAATATGGATTTGTTAGTAGAAGTTGGTTATATGGATACAGGTAATTTTGAACGAAGCCTTCCTTTTACTAGCAATGCTACGGCAAAAGCAAAAGCCAATGGGCTTTGGGGTACGGCTGTCGCCAGTATACCAATGAAGGATAAAGTTGATGTACTGGCACGTGTTGGGCTGGATATCGGTGATGACGATGGCGTGATGATCGGTGCTGGTGTTGGCTTTGAGATGAGTAGTAGTATGGATTTACGAGTCGAGTATGTGATGCGTGACACTATCGATTCCTTTCAGGTTAATCTGGTGATTCGATAGTAAGGTAGTAAAAAAGAAGGCTCTTTTTTATTTGATAAATAAGTATGAGATGTACTATCATTGGTTTTTTAACAGGAGATATGAGTATGCGTAAATTTACGGTGGCATTTATATTGGCAATGTCGGCTTTATCCGGTAATGCAAATGCGGACGCGCTGGGTTTGTATATTGGTGGTGGTAGCTGGGATCATGATCCATCGGGTTCTTTTGGTACTGTTGATGAAGATGTAATCGATATGGAAGCTGATCTGAAATACAGCGGTGAAAAAGATAGCTATGTTTATGCTGCTTTTGAACACTTTGTACCACTGGTGCCTAATGTGCGAATTGAAAGAGCGACTATGGGGCATACAGGTATCGCAACTACCCCCTTTGACTTTAACGGTGTACCGGTTAGTGGTGCTTCCTCAATCAATATTGATAACACCGACGCCATTCTGTACTGGCGACTGCTGGACAACTGGGTGAATTTCGATCTTGGTTTTACTGCCCGTAAGCTGGATGCTGATTTTACTGTTGGCGGTGAAACTGTGGCGGTATCTGAAACCATCCCTATGCTGTACCTTGCAGCCCAGTTTGATTTACCACTGACCGGTCTTTCTGTCGGTGGTGATATTAATGTCGTTAGCTATGATGACAATACTTATCAGGATATACGCATTCGTGCTTTGTATGAAATGGGTGTGATCGGTTTTGAGGTAGGCTTGAAAACAACAAGCATTGAATTGAAAGATGTGGATAACATCAATGCAGATCTTGAATTCAAAGGCATGATGGTGGGTGCTTTTTTACATTTTTAGATGAAAGCTCGGGCATATTATTTGCCTGAGATAGATCATTAAATAAAAAAAGCCCGGCAATTCTCATTGCCGGGCTTTTTTATGTGTTTGCTATTTGTCTGTGCGAGTACATCTAGCAAGTTTTGTTTGGGGGACGGCCAGCCATATCTTTTCATCACACATGTCAGCTTGAACATAGGTGTAGCCTGAGGCATCAATGGTTGCACAGGGATGCAATAGCAATTGATCGTTTTTTATAAACGAATACCTAGTCCAAAGTGAAAGCTGGTGTTGCTTTGGTCATCGTATAACGACCACAGGTGCAGTTGCTGGCTATTGATCAGCGGATAGGTGTAGCTACTTTCGCCGATTTTGCCACTTTGACTGCCGCTGACGCTACCGAGCACAGTGAGTAATCGACCCTGGGCGTAGTTTGTGGCTTCAAGATAGCCTTTGTGCTGGATGATGAAACGTCCCATTGGTGCGCTTTCAAGTACAGGGCGGTGGGAAGTGTTCAGTGGGTAGGCCAGCATTTCTATTTGCGTGCTATTTTCCAGGTTGTGAATGTCAAGAATGGTGCCGCCCCAGAGTGCAATTTTGCCGTGGCTAATTTCCGGTTCTGCGATGACACTTTGGGGTGTCAGAGTTTGATCAACTTGTGTGGTATCAAAATCAGGTGTCATGGCACAGCTTGCTAGCAGGCCAAAGAACAGGCAGAGCGGGATAATTGACAGTCGTTTATTGCGCATATTCATTTCTCATTCACTGTATTAAGGGTAATAGTGGCGTGGGTAGTAGGGAGAATGCCAGGGATAGTATGGGTAATACCAGGGGTCATACCAGGGATCATGCCACAAGTAGGGGTGGCGGTCGAAGTCTGATACGGCCGGATCGACTGGCCATAAATAAAGCTGCTTTACCTGGACGACCGGGTGTTCATAGGGAAACTCACCGATGTTGACGGTTTCAGTTCTGAGAATGTTGCCGATGATGGTGATTTTTCGGTCCTTGCTATACAGCAGTGGCTCCAGAAATTGATCGACAATAGCGATGAACCTGCCATGGCTTTTATCCGAGTTTTGGGGTTTGCCAAGGTCATTCAGGGGACTGGCTAGTATGGTTATCCTGCTAGTATCTGGTTTATTTTCAATGCTTAGAATAACGCCGCCCCAGCGTACTTTTTTTGATAAGTAGCCGTCTGCTGACTGGTGTACTTGCGCTACGCTGGGTGAACCTTCCAGGCTTTGTTTTATTTCGGGCGGGATGTGTGAGCTACAGGCCGTCATCAGTATGATGGTTATGCATCCGCATGAACGAATTATGGGTTTTATAAGTCGCATTTTCATTGGAAAGGCTCAAGTTGGCAAAGTTCCTTATCAATATCATAAATCCGTCTGGCTGGTATTACCAGTGCGAGATTAATTTGGCATGGTTTTTTACATTGCTGCGGAGGTTTAAAAAAGAACTTAGTTCAGGTCGAAATCCAGCTCCTGTTTTTCTTTTATTGTGGTTTCAATTTCGTAGTCTGCACGATGTCGATCAAGCGTCCATCTCATCTCACGCAGCAATTCATCAGTATCAATAGCATCGCTTTTCATTTTGATAACTATTGCCATATCCATTTCGCTGGAAGCTTCGAGTTTAAAGTGGTCACTTTTGCTGGGCGCTAATAAGGATTGTATTTCAAGCCAGCTTGAAATACGTTCTTTTGGGTCTTTGATTAAGGCTCGATGAATAAACTCGGCCAGACCAGTGGGGATGTCAGGAAACAGATCTTCAATTTTAGCTAGTTCTTTTTTGAGATGGTTAGCAATAATGATTTCAATGCTGGATGATGAGAAAGGTGTTTTTCCGGTTAACATGGCAAAAGCAGTGATGCCTAGTGCGTAAATATCAACTCGATGATCAATCGAGTTTTGAAGTAACAATTCAGGTGACATATACAATACGGTGCCCTCGTAATGTTCGGCCGCATTTTCGTTTGTTGTTGAAATACCAAAATCCATTAATTTAACGTGACCACGATCATCCAGTACAATATTTGAAAGTTTTACGTCACGATGAATAATGCCACCAGATAAATCACTGTTGGCATGCCCCAGTGACATGGCAACCTGATACAAGATGTCCCGGGTTTGTTCTCCGCTGAATACACCCTGATGTTTGAGATAATAGTTCAGGTCATAACCATCCAGTTTTTCCATGACGATAAATTCGGTGGAGTAGTCTGAAATGGTTTCTATCACGTGTAATATATTGGGATGTTTCAGTCGTGCGATGATCTTTGCTTCTCTCTTAAAGCGCTGCTTGAAATCTTTTGAGGTCGCTATCTCATACTTTAACATCTTGATCGCAACTTCACGCTCCAGCTCAGTATCAAATGCATTATAGACAATAGACGTTCCACCTTCACCTAACTGATCGAGTATCTTGTACTTGCCTAATGCCTGGATGCCATCATTAAGAGAAAACCTGTTTTTATTTGTCTTGATATTATCAACGTTAGATAACCTGCTTTTCATCAACTGAGTCATCACCGTTGCTAACTCGATATGTTGTGACATCATTGTCTGAAAATCATCAGGATTCAGTACAAAAGCTTCGATATCTGTTTGTGCAATGACATCGGCTTGACTTGGTTTTCCTGATAGCAGTGATATTTCTCCAAGTACAGCACCTTCACCCAGTAAGATTTGTTTATCCTCAAGCATGACGGCTACTTTTCCCTGCTTAATCAGTAGCATGTGCCGTCCTGTCTTACCTTTGTGGATAAGATAGTCACCAGCAGCGTACTCACACATGCTCATACGCTCGGCCATGTTTTTTATGACGCCGTTATTGAGCTCGTAAAAAATTTCTATGCCTGACAGAAAAGTCACAGCAGCGTTAATGTCGATATTTTTATCTTTATTCATGATTGTAATTGTTTTTCATGGTGTGCATCTTTAAGTATATATATGCCACCTCGAATAATGATGATTGAAATTAGCATGCCAATAATGAGGTCAGGAAATCTTGAGTCCAGAAGGTAGACAAGGACACCGCTGATGATTATTCCTATATTAGCGATCACATCATTTTTGGAAAAAATCCAGCTGGCGCGCATATGAACTTCACCTTCTTTGTGTTTTGAAATAAGTAAAAGGCAGATAGTGTTTGCGATGAGTGCCAGTATGCCGATGGCGATTATTAGCGATGATTCGGGTTCGCTGCCCCAGATCAGACGGCGCACTACATCGAGCGTTACTGATACTCCGAGGATGATCTGAAAAACACCACTGATACTGGCGGCGTTTATTTTAGCCAATGCTGACCGACCAACGGCATAAAGTCCAATTCCATACACGGTGGCATCGGCCAGCATATCCAGGGAGTCAGCGATTAGTGCGGTTGATTCACTTAATATCCCTAGCGTCAGCTCAACAAAAAACATGAACACATTAATGCCAAGCAGGATGATAAGGGTCCGGCTTTCATCTCGATTTTTTATTTTTACTTCACAATCACAATTGGGCATTTTGTGATTTTAATTTTTTTGATCCTGGAGTACCAGCAAATTTTGGCATTTAGGAGAGGGTTCAGACATTTCCGAGTCGTTTCTGGCTGGTATTAGCTTTCAATAAACATTTTGATTACAGATTTTGCAGCAAAGCCGACGAAACCCAGACCCAGAGAAAAGAAGATTACAAGAGTGCCGAAGCGTCCGGCTTTTGATTCCTCTGCAAGTTTGTAGAGGATAAAAAGCATATATAGCACCAGGCCGCCAATACATACTATCAGGGATATTTCTTCGAATTGTGCGACGGTCATATTACTGATCCATATGGATCTATATGGCTAAAGAGAGGCGCATTCTACCGAATATAAAGCGGTTAATAAACTGATGGAGATGTTTTGTCCTGTCAGGTTCTACATGCCATTACCGAATTTATCATGGTGTATCTGCGTGTTTTCTCGCATGGTTTTGAGTGCATCAGAGTAACCTTTCAAAATTCCCAGTGACCACGAAATACGTTCTTTGAAATAGCTATCAGCATCAGGATTGTTATCAGATTCGTTTTCGTTGAGAATGCTTTCAATATTGCGTAAAACCAGTTGTTCTGGAATGTAACAAATGCGATTATTTTTGTAACTGCTCATGCGCAATTCTGCGACCGGGTAGGCGCCACCATCAGCGGATGAAACAGTAACAATGAGTGCCGGTTTGTGGCCAAGTTCGAATCTGTTGAAGAGCAAAAAAAAGTTTTTTAGTCCAGCCGGAACCTGTCCGTGCCATTCGGGTGAAATAATGACAAAGCCATCGCTTTCGCTAAGCTGTTGTTTTAGTGGAGCGAGCCGCTGCTTCCATTCTTCGCTGTCTTCCCAGATGGTTTGATCCCAGAGTGGTAAGGGGTTATCGGCCAGTGTGTAAACATGGCTTTCTATATCGTCATGTTCTACTTCGAGTGTTTTGCTGATGTAAAGCGCGACCTTTTCACTTTGTGAGGGGTTACGGTGGCTACCGCTGACAATCGTGATTTTCATGTTTTTCCTGATTTATTCTACTTATACAGGAATATACAAGACTCCAGCTTTTAGACAACCGTAGACTGCGTAATGAATTGATGAATATTTGGCGCATAAAAAAGCCGCTGACTCTTTCGAATCAGCGGCTTTTTACAATCAGCCCGTTAAGACCGGATTGTCGTATGACTTAGCTCAGTTTAGCTTGAATGGCTTCGATC
>JAGLQT010000198.1 GCA_023136715.1 Gammaproteobacteria bacterium
AATGACAAGGGTTGTGATTGCGCCGAAGAAAACCGGTCTGTAGAGTTTTATTTAAACAGCAGTGCCGAAGAGCTACACCAGACCAAAAAATGCGCAGCCAGTTGCTGCGGAGATGAAGGTGTACTATTGAAAAAATACGAAATGTCACAATAAACGAATTTAGAATATTGAATATAGAGCATAAGCAATAAGAGGTCCGTAATGAGCAGAACAGTACAGTGTGTAGTATTAAAAGCAGAGTCCGAAGGTCTGGATGCCCCTACTTATCCGGGTGAAATTGGAATACGTATTTATGAAAATGTATCCAAAGAAGGCTGGACACAATGGCTGACTCGTTTATCCGCCATCATCAATGAAAATGGTTTAAACACCGCTGATGTGAAGAGCGTTGAATTAATTGAAAAACACATGGTGGGTTTCTTCTTTGAAGAAGGCGACTATGGACATGCACCAGCAGGCTTCCAGGTTGGCGGTGGAAAGTAATACTGACGTTATAATAAATAAAGGCCGCTTATGCGGCCTTTATTTTTTTAAAATCAAATAGATTCTATTTCATTAACTTGATCACCGTTTTATAAATATCATGACAAATGAAAACATCGCGCAATTTATGAAAAAAGCCAGCAAGTATGGTTTGCAGGAATTCCTGGAGATCATGGGTGAGCTTTCACAGGAGAGTACAAAGAAAGGATTATTATCCCGATTGCATAAGGAGCTGATAACGCTTGGACTTGCTTTGTATAAAAACTGTCAACGATGTATTTCTATACATACTCTTGCCGCTACAAAACTTGAAGCGACAGACGTGCAATTTAGCCTGGTTAAAAAAATTATATTTTTTATGAACGCGACGCCTCATGGTGGCAGTGAACTATGGGGTGACTGGAAAGCAAACTGGAACGATTACAGCTATTCTAAAGTGAACGAAAGGCGGCAGCTTCGGGAAATGGTTGCACTAGCAATTGCCATAGTTATGCAGCATGAGAAACAGATTGAGCTGCATATGAACGCGGCATTAGATGTGGGTGTTTCAATCGAACAGATATTTGAGATTGTTCCATTAGTGATGTTGATGGATGGTGCACCGACGCTTTCGCAAGTACCTAAGATTGTTGCCTGTTATGAGGAATATTGTGGCTAAAAGGAATATCTGCTTTCAACCCAAGACGGATATTTAGTAAGTCCTAATGCAATGTCTAATAAAGTCATTACTACAAAAATAGTAGGCGGATGTTGCTACAATTACAGTGTATTGTATTTCTCTTAATAGCCACACAAATTACAGATAGTATTTATTATGCTTAGTAGAATTATTTTTTGTGCTACCTGGACTATTTGTGCATGACAGGTACGTATGACAGCTGGCTAGTCCTACTATCACTGATACTTTCAGTCGGGGTCTCGTTTGTAGCGCTGAATCTTGCTGCGCGTGTTTATTTTGTTACCATTGATTTGTCAAAATACTGGCTCATCGGCGGTGGTATAGGAATGGGGCTGGGTATCTGGTCAATGCATTTTGTTGGGATGCTGGCTTTTAATCTACCGATACCAGTAGCTTATGATATTCCACTGACTCTGGTTTCAATTTTATTGTCAATTCTTGCCTCTATTCTCGCACTTTTTACCGTGCGCAAAGGAAGCAACGAGATCAAATACCTTTTATTAAGCGCCTTTCTAATGGGGTCTGGAATTGCAGCTATGCATTATACGGGCATGGCTGCAATGGATATGTTCCCACCCATCCAGTATAAATTATCACTTGTTTTTGTATCGCTTGTGATTGCCTATGTGGCTTCCTACATTACTTTAAAATTATCATTTAAAGCCAGCGCGGAGAAGCTAGTTATTCTGAGTGCTCGCAGATTTTTCGCCTCTGTTGTGATGGGTTTAGGCATTGCCAGCATGCACTATACGGCAATGTATGCGGCAATATTTAGCCCCGGTTCAGTATGCCGTGCCATACCAAATGGTCTTACATCTGGAACCATATCTCTTTTTGTAGTGCTGGGTGTTGTCATCATTCTTCTGTTTACTTTTCTGATTCTTGTCTTTGAGCTCAAATTATCTGAAAAAGACAGAAACCTGCTGGAAACTCTGAAGCTACATAATGAAGAATTGTTAATTCGTTCGAATAAACTCGCCCAGAAGATGACTGATGAGTTACGTGAAAGTGCCAGAAAGGATCGCTTGCTGGCAACCATTGCTGAACAGTCTGCCGATGCCATTATAACCCGGGACATGGATGGCATGATATTGAGCTCAAATCTGGCAGCTGAACAGATGTTCGGTTATTTGAGTAAAGATATTGTAGGGGCATGCACTGAAATTTTCTGTGTTGATAAAGATTGTTTCTACGCAAAGAATCCTGAATATGAATCACAACCATATGAAACAACACGCAAGTATGAAATAAAACTAAAAACAGAAGATGGACGAGAAATCGATGTTCTATCTCATGTCAGTCCCCTTCTGAATAGTGAAAATGAGCTTATTGGTGAAATCAGTATTCTGCGCGATATTACCGAAAGCAAACGAGCAGAAGAAGAGCGCAAACGCCTACAACATGAACTCCAGCAGGCACACAAGATGGAGGCTCTTGGTAATCTCACTGGTGGTATTGCACACGACTTTAACAACCTGCTCGGCGTAATAATGGGTTACTCAGAAATTCTGCAGGATAAGTTAAGCAACGACCCCAAAGTCGGTAAGTATGTGGACGAAATATACCGAGCTGGCGAACGCGGAAGCAAACTCACTGCAAAGCTACTGGCCTTTTCACGAAATGAGAGGATTTCTGCTGAGGTAGTCGATATAAATACAGTACTCAAGGATCAACAGCATTTGCTGGAAAAGACTCTCACTGTGCATATTAAATTGATCATTAAAACCAATGAGAAACTCTGGCCTGTATGTATAGACAAGGCGAGTTTGGAAGATGCTATCCTCAATATGAGTATCAATGCACTGCACGCCATGTCAACTGGTGGAAGCTTTATATTAGATACGCGAAACGAGCATCTGGGAATTACAAAGGCTCAGCAGATAGATATTGAACCAGGAGACTATGTGTTGCTGTCATTGACCGATACCGGTACAGGTATGGATGAAGTAACTCTGCAACAAATATTCGATCCTTTTTTCTCCACCAAAGACGGTATGGGAACCGGTCTGGGGATGAGCCAGGTCTATGGTTTTGTAAAGCAGTCTCAAGGCACAATTCGCATCAAGTCTGAACCAGGACATGGTACTCAAATCACTATCTATTTGCCTCGTTACATTGAGCACAGGACTACTGCTTTAGAACAGGAAATAACGGCTCCAGTAGAAATAGCTGCTGGTAATGAAACTATACTGGTGGTGGAAGATGAGGTGGCCTTGCTTGAATTAGCCGAGGAAATTCTTGCTACACATGGTTATCGGGTGCTATGTGCAGAAGGAGGAACGCAGGCACTGGAAATACTCAAAACTGAAACAGTTGATCTGTTGTTAACGGATGTGATTATGCCAGGTATGGATGGTTATCAATTAGCAACAAAAGTTGAAGAACTTTATCCGGATATCAAAATCCAGATGGTCAGTGGTTTTAGTGATGATTACCATGTGGATCAACCTAATGAGGAGCTGTACCATCAGCAACTGCAAAAACCTATCAGTTCAGCTGTTCTGTTACAGAGAATAAGAAATCTATTGGATGAGAAAGTCGGACAAGCACACGACCTTGTAACCAAAGCGTCTGACGAGTTAAAATATTAAGCCCTGTTGAATGGTCTGATCAATACAAAACGGGTATCCATGAAATTGATAAAGATCATAAATACCTGATGACGCTAGTTAATCGTTGCATTGATGCAATCAACTGCAGTGAGCAGAGAAAGGAAATTAAATTACTTTTAGATGACCTGCTTGATTTTTTTATAAAGTGGTTAACAGCTCACATCAAAGTTGAAGATAAGTTGATTGCCGCATACAGTAATGGGAAGGAGGAACTTATCGAGCAGTCACTACTAAATTTAAGACTGAATAGTCAGTCTAGCAATAGCTGATTATTATGAGTGATTGATAACACATGCAATATTGAAATATAGAAATCCATCGGTGTGTTTATATCAAAATTATTCTGGTCGAAATATTGGCGCAACCACAATCTCAAGTTGTGCAAAAGCATTCTGTAACGCTTCGGTAACTTCCTGCTGTGTTTCAGCACGTGCAAAAATGTAACCGGGATACTGATTACCTTCGGGCAGTGGAACAAGTTCATTACCTTCACGAATAATTATATCGACACTTTCTATGTGTTTAATATTTCCTGCTTTGCTTAAACCTTCAACACGTCGAAGGATACCGCCTTGTTTAATTGGCATCATCATTACGCCCCGGTAACCTTCATCCTTGTTTATTTCGTAATCTTTATTCATAGCCAGGGCGATAGTGAGTTCTTCGATGTTAAATCCGTTGTCGCTGTCGAGTGTGCGGGCGCAGTCGCCACCGATGGTGCGGCTGGCGACTTCGAGTATCCATGGCTTATTATTTTGGTCGATGCGTAATTCTGCATGGATGGGCCCGGTTTTTAATCCGTAAATATCGCAGGCCTGTTGTACTGTTTGTTTGATGTTCTCCTGAATGTCGTTATTTAATTGCGATGGTGTGACGTAAATGGTTTCTTCGAAGTAGGGGCCGGTGAGTGGTTCAGGTTTGTCGAAGATGGTGAGTGTGTTGAGTTCACCATTTTTTAAATAACCTTCGTAAGCGATTTCGATGCCGTCAATATAATCTTCTACCAGTACGTGCGTGCGTTCAAATTCATCGTTAGCGTGTTCGATGATTTTTTTGATGCGTGAGCAGGCTTCGATAAATTCCCTTTCATTGTTAGCGCGAATTACCCCACGACTGGCAGACAGGCTTAAGGGTTTAATCACGCAAGGCCAGGACAGGCCTGCCATTTGCTTTTCGACAGGGTTGCTCAAATCGATCAGGCAGTGAATAGGTACCGGTGCACCACCGAGTGAAAGATTTACCCGTGCCAGGTCTTTTCGGCTGGAGATTTGTGCGG
>JAGLQT010000199.1 GCA_023136715.1 Gammaproteobacteria bacterium
TTCATAATGCCGGAAGCGCCTTTGGCACAGATCACGCCTTTGTTCAGTGGGTGATCGGGGTTGCCCTGAATGTAACGAACTTCACCATCGCGTACGGTGACGCGGATGCCGCAGCGGCAGGCGCACATGTAGCAAGTGGTATTTTTAACCTCGATCAGGCTGTTATCATTAACGGCCGTCGAAAGCGGGTCGTGCACGGGTGAAGACATTAAATTTCCTGTTTATAACGCTAAGCCGATCAATTTAGCCAAAAGTGGCAGCAAAATGCCAATCAGAAAATTTGTAGGCTATATAAATAAATTATGAATCGCTAATATTGATCTATAGCAAAAGGCGAGTCAATAATCCTATATAAATAGTCTATGGGGCGATGGTGCAGGTAAACAGCAGCCTAAAGTGTTGTATTAGGCTAACGATTATATTTCCTGTTGATTTCAATGAGTGCACAACATGGTTAATGAATCTGTAAATATTGCTGCAGCCAGGCATAAATAGTTTGATTCAATATATAGTGAGCGTTAGTATGGACACGTAACTTTTTTGTTAAATGTAATGATTTTGTAACAATAAAAGGACGTATTTTGAGAGCAAACCTAAGTTCACAGCAGATACAATCGATAGCGTATCGAGTCAGAGTAGGCTCTACAATGTGCTTCATGGTATTTTGTACGCTGCTGATATCAGGGCCGGCACACGCTGCACCACCCTCGCCCGGTTCTGTCATCGCCCCGATCGATAAACCTGTGATAAAACCCGAGCGTACTCAGGTCCCGCAAATTACGCGTGAAAAGAAATCGCTACCGGCTACTCCCCCGTCGACCAAAACGGTCAAAGTTAACGCCTTTAAATTTAAAGGTAATACAACATTTAGCGATGAGCAGTTGCATGAAGTTGTTGCTTCATACGAAGGCAAGAATCTTTCCATTACCAATATTTATTTTGTTGCTGATTTGGTTGAGACTTTCTATCGATACCACGGGTATTTGTTAACGTCGATTTATTTACCTGCACAGCAAATCAATTCCGGAACCATCATATTCGAAGTGATTGAGGGGCGACTGAGTGTAATCAAATTCGAGGGTGATCTTCAGAGTTATACGCCAGAGTTTTTAGCTGCTCAGGTTGATGAGTTACAGACAGGCCAGATTATTGATGACCAGAGTCTGGAAACTGAAACGCTGCTTCTGGATGATCTGCCCGGCCTCGATGCCCGAGCTGTGATTTCGAGTGGCAAAGAGTATGGCACTTCTGATGTAATCTTTATTAGTGAAGAAGATAGATACAGCAGCGTTGTCAGTGTGAACAATTATGGACGTAAATCCATAGGTGAAAAACGTGTCGAAGCTGGTTTTTTGATGGCCAATCCGATCTTCGAAGGTGACATGTTGAATTTGTCGTTGATTGCCGCTGAGAGTAGTCGTATGTTGTACGGCCGTGCTGATTACGATGCGCTGGTTAATTCATCAGGAACACGTATCGGTCTAAGTTTTTCTACTTTTGATTACGAGGTAGATACTGAAGAAGCCGGCCTACCGGCAAGTTTGAATCTGGAAGGCAGTGGTAGTGGTTTTGTTATTCGTGTAAGTCATCCGATTCAACGCACCAGTAGAAATAACACAAGTGTCACTGTTAGTGGACGAAGCAGTAGTACAGAACAAAGAGGTACGGCTGCTATCCCAACCGACAATACGATTAGTTTGCTGGAAGTGTTCCTGAACTGGGATCATCTCTATCGTGACTACGCCAAAACATCAATACAGGCAGGCCTGTCTACTAATTTTAAGTCTCGAGAAGACATACTGGATACAGAATCACAGAAAGTGAAATTGTCACTGGATGTGAGTCATTATCAGCCTTTTATGGACAGCTGGTTTATTACTGCTCGTGTGCAGGGTATTTATTCGCCTGATCCGCTAGTTGATGTCGAACGTTTTCGTGTAGGTGGTCAGGGTAGTGTACGCGCTTTTCCATCTGCGGAGCTGGCGGGTGATAAGGGAGGGGTGATTTCACTCGATCTGGGTAAAAAATTTATTGTTTCCGAAAAAATTATGATGACGCCTAGATTGTTTGCTGATGCAGGAAAAGTATATCGTAATGATAGTTTTGGGCTTTTCGGGCAACCGGATTCAGAATCGCTAACCGGTTATGGCGCAGGTTTGACCTCGATTTTTGCGTCGAATCATTCGCTGGATGTAGAGGTGGTAAAGCCTGTGACAGACAGAGTTAGTAGTGATGGCCGGGACACACGGTTCTGGTTGAGTTATCGAGGGCAGTTTTAAAAACTGAACCGTTTGTCAGAAAATCAGTTAGAAAACGCGGGCTATGGTAGAACTTGTGATGAGAATCAAATAACGGGATTGTAAATGTCGCCATAGTTAACAAGTGGCGGGTATGTGAATAAAAACGCGGAGAATGTTAAGGATACATTTTGTGAAGATTAATAAACATATTGTTAATCAAAAAGTTGCAGATACAGTAGATGCTGGTTTGTCTGTTGTGCCAATTTTTGCCCAGAAGCCGTCGGCACTCGCTGCCGCTATCAGGCGTGCTATTTATTCGTCTCCATTTATGCTGCCCGTTTTTGTCTGCACACTACCGGGAATGGTTTTTGCTAATCCAGAAGGTGGTCAGGTCGTTGCGGGCTCTGCCACTATCAGCAATCCTGATGCCGATACTACTCTTATCAGTCAATCCTCAGCACAGACGGTCATCGACTGGCAGCGCTTTAATATTGGCTCGCAGGAATATGTGCAGTTTGTGCAGCCTGATTCCTCCTCGGTTGCGCTGAACCGGGTTATTGGTGGTAATCCATCCGAAATTCTCGGTAACCTGTCGGCTAATGGACAGGTTTTTCTGGTCAACCCCAATGGTATTTATTTTGGTCAGCACGCCATGGTTGATGTTGGCGGTATCGTCGCCAGTGTGCTTGATATCAGCACTGATGATTTCATGGCGGGTAACTACGTATTCAGCGAAGCCGCTGGAGCACCCAGTGATGTTGGGGTGGTTAACGATGGTGTGATCACTGCCCGCGATGGCGGTTATGTAGTGCTGATGGGCGACTATGCACACAATAATGGCATCGTCAGCGCCCGTATGGGCACAGTGGCACTGGCTGCCGGTAATCGTGTCACTATGGATGTCAAAGGTAACGGTCTGGTTAGTGTTGCCATCGAAGAAGAAACGTTTTCCAGTCTCGCCGGAGTCAATAATACCGGTGAAATTATGGCGGCCGGCGGTCGGGTAATAATGTCCGCCAAAGTTGCCAACGATTTGATCGATACCGCGATTAATAATGAAGGCCTGGTGGTTGCCAACAGCATTGCCGAGCGTAATGGTGTTATTTTCCTCACCGCAGCTGGTGGTGATATCGTCAACAGCGGCACGCTGGATGCGTCGGCAGAAGACGGCAGCAATGTCGATGGTGGTGGCGTACTAATATATTCCGACAGGAACGTAACTCTCTCATCCAATGCAGCGGTCAGCGCCAGAGGTGATGGCAGTGGTACGGGTGGTACTGTTCGTGTCATTGCAGAAGATTTTATGGATCATCAGTCAGGTGCACGGATTGATGTGACCAGTGAGGCTGGTGATGGCGGTTTTGTCGAACTTAGTGGTCATGGGTCGCTGGCGATTCGAGGTGATGTAAATATCGGAACTGGTGGTGAGCTACTGATCGATCCAGGTACTCTGACTATAACGAACAGCAACAATACACCAGGTTTTACCACCGGCGGATCACCTACACCGAGCAATGGTTTTGTTGGTAAAGGTTTTGTAGAAGGCCAGCTCAACGCCAACACAAATGTTACTCTGGTTGCCAATAACAATATTCTGGCTGCTGGTGGCACACTGGGAGCGGCACCTACTTTTAGTATCAATGCAACAACGGGTTCCGGCAATCTGACAATTCTAAATGGTACTGTTGGGACAGGTGGTACCCTTGGTGGCACCGGCACCCTGGGATGTACAATGACGGGTGTATGCCTACCTGGTGCTGGCAGCAACAGTGTAACTCAGGGTGCAACAGGTAATATCAGTCTCGGCACTGTCAGTATTAATATCAACGGCAGCCTGAATGTCGCTGGCGGTAGCACAGCCGGCTCGGTATCCATAGGCGCAATTAATGCAGGTGGTAATGTATTAATCACAGCGGGTACCAACGTCAATATCCTTGGCAATGTCGCTGGAGCTGGTACTAGCTTTAAAGCATCAGCAGGCAGCAATATTTCAATTAATGGTGGTATGGGTACAGGCAGTTTGCTCAATGCAAAAGTCACATTAAATGCTGGCAATAACGTCAACATCAATAGCAATATTTTCCTCGCAAACAATGCATTGAATTTTAATGCCGATAGTGATGTGACCGGTGCAGGTGACGTAAACATCTACGGTATTGCAGCGCAGTCATTGACGGTATCAACGCGAGGTGCGCTCAATGTTAGTGGCCAGAACTTTAATGTTGTCGGTGCTACATCTGCAGGTTTTGGCACCTCGGCGACATCGCAGGTGTTTGTCAAAGCCGATGACAATAATGCAGCAACGACTACCGATAATATTACTGTCGCCGTGGCCGGTAATATGAATGTTACAGGTGGAACAGGTCAGGCTTTTATTGGCGATGGTGGTCAGTTGTTGGCAGATGTCTCTGCTAATGTTTCTGCAGGTAATGACATCACTATCAATGCAGGTTCACTGAACATAAAGGGTGGTAATGCCTCAGGAGGAATGAGTTTTGGAACCGGTAGTATTACGGCCAGGGCGAACGCAACAGTAACGGCAGGCGGGAACCTGACGGCGACGCTGGGTGGGAATCTGAATGTTTCCGGTGGTTCGGCTAGTGCTTCTGGATCTGGTGGTACTCTCAATATTAACGCGAATGCTGATGCTGCACTGGTAGCAGGTGGCACTCTCAAAGTTGCTGCAGCGGGCTCTATATTGTTGTCATCCGGTGCTGTGGCATCAACTGTATCGCCACCTGTTACGGCAATATTAAGTGCTGGTGCTACAGTTAGTGCTGGAGCGCTTAACATGATGGCCAGTGGCAATATTACAGGTAATGGTGCGGATATATCAGCAGCAGGTTTGTATATGGCTGCAGCTAATAATATTGATTTACTGACGAGTAACGTTACAGTTGCTGGAGGAACGGTGGCAGGTATTAGTGGTGATGCCATGGCACTGAGTTTCCTTAGATCTGTCGGTATTGCTCCCCCTACTACACCTGATCCGAATGCGAAATTCAGTGCTGGTGGTACGCTTGATCTCGGCACGATAACGATGACTGGAGATATTCCCTACTTGTGGTTGGAGGCAGATGTAACGAACATAGGCGGGCTGACCTTGCCTGATGCCAGCGATGTACTAGTGCAGTTCTCGCCTTTTACTCCAACTGCATCAATCGGGGTTGAAGCTTTACCGGATAGCTCCCAGTTAGTGAATTACAATAATCTTGAGCACTTTGATATCCTGACAGGTACAACCATCATTATTGGTAGTTCATCGCAAACCGGGGAGCTTGTCATTGGAAGTCTGAGTGATATTGATATAGGTTCCAAGAACATGGTGGTTGTGACCTCTTCCAGTGTTACATCTATCAGCAATGTAATTTCTACAGGTATTGTTGCGGAGCTACTTATTGGGCAGGCATCATTTATTGCGCCGATTCAGACAGAAGTCGATTTATCATTAAAACCAGTTGAAGATGCCGATGACGAGAAAGAAAAGAAAAAGAATCTTGTTAAGGACGATGAAGAAGATATAAATATGTGTGAGGTTAGTTAATCGTGCAGGGTATTTTTATCCGCAACAAAAAAGTAGCTGGCATGAAAGTAACAGGCCGAAGTTTACTCGGCCTTAGGCTGGTAATTTGCATCAGCTTGTTAGTACCTGCCCTGGTGCAGGCGCAGGATAATGCGGGAAATGTACTGCGGGTAACGGGCAGAGCTACGATTACATCACCGGATGGTCAAATTCGCAAGATTGAAAAAGGCGCACAATTGAAATCAACGGATATTATTTCAACTGGTGCCCGCAGTCACGTCAGAATGAAACTGGAAGATGAAAGTTACATTATGGTGAGGCCAGATTCACGCGTGTCGATAGATGATTTCAAATTTATCAGGAAAAATGAGGAAGAAAACAGGGGGTTTTTTTCCCTGCTCAAAGGTGGTTTTCGTGTAATCACCGGCTTAATCAAAGATAAGAAAAAATATAAATACCGGACTACAGTAGCAACGCTTGGCATTCGTGGTACAGAATTCAGTGTCAGGGTCTGTAGTGCGGACTGTTATGATATCGACCCTGTGCCGAAGGATGGTCTGTTTCTTGAGGTTCACGATATGGAGGTCACTATAACAACCAAGGCAGGTGTTTATACCTTTACCAAAGGCCAGTTTGCTTATGTTGCTGATAGCGATTCCCCAGCTATATTGCTCGACGGTATTCCCGATGTATTTGACCAGAGTCCGATACCACCTGCTAATCCTGCCGACTGCTAATAATAAAACCCATGTCTATTAATGCTGAGGTTGGGGCGAGTTCCCCAGGTGGTTACAGTCAGGTTGTACCGGTTGACCGAGACCGGTTGCATGATCTGGGCGTCAGTAAATCGAGTTGTAGTCAGTTTGTAGCAGTTCAGAATACCGCGCACTTGAACGTCATTGAATTTTTTCATGCCTTGCCCTACTTCCCTATTGCTTTTGTGCGGCAGCAAAATGGAAATTATTCGCCCTGTGCGGTGCTTGGCCTGAATAGCGGTGAAAATTTATTTTTAGATGCTGATGGTAACTGGCAGGATGATGTATACAGTCCAGCGTATATACGTCGTTACCCTTTTATTACGGAAGCGATTACGGAAGAAGAACTCAAGGCGGACGACAAAGATTTGCGCAAGCCAATATTTGTCGATGAAACCGCACTCGTTAAAGATGCACCTGCTCTGTTTATTGCGAATGGAGTAGCGACACCCGAATGGCAAGCTATTGAATCTTTTGTCTCCGATTATATTTCTGCTGAACAGCTGACCTTGTCATTTACGCGAAAACTGAATTCGTTAGATTTGCTGGAAGCGTTTGATGCGCAGGTGCATCCCGATCAGGGTGATACGATACGTTTAAAAGGACTGTATCGAGTCAATGAGAACAAACTTAACAGCCTGCCCGCAAAAGTCATCAAGGATTTGATGGTCTCTGGTGAGCTATCGCGAATCTATGCGCATTTGATTTCGCTGGAGAATTTTGCGAAATTACTTGATCGGTCAGCCCGACGTAAACAACAATAATAACTAGAGTGTAAAGCTATGGGAGTTGAAATAAAACTCAGTGATAACGAATTTCCGGTATCGCCAGTATTCGTGGATTTTCTTATCCATGTTATTGAAAAGCGCGAATTTGATACAGCAAAGTGGGGTGACCAGCTCAGTGAGGAGCTGAGCAACGAGCAGAAAAAACTGATTGAACAGGCTTCAGAAAATGCGCATAAGATCATATCCGACCCGAATGGACAGAAATACATCGCCCGTTCCTACGAATTGTTTGTCGCCCTGCTCACTGGTGACATGAACAAGATTAAGGATATACAGCTCAAGTTTCACTTTATCAATATTATTGGCGCGCCCCGCAATGG
Source organism: Gammaproteobacteria bacterium (assembly GCA_023136715.1). GTDB lineage: Bacteria > Pseudomonadota > Gammaproteobacteria > SZUA-229 > SZUA-229 > LH-M37. The sequence goes on from JAGLQT010000199.1 coordinate 7,627, forward strand.
GGGTTCGTATCTCACCAAAGAAGTGTATCGCTCACTGGGTTTTGACCCGGAGAAAGTGCCTAATGTAATTGCGCACGATGGTTTTCCTGAAGCCGGGCCATTTCGTTTCGAGCAGGGAGTTAATAGCTGGATCAGTAGCCTGCAAACCATGGCTGAGTTTTTGGCCATGGTCGAAATTTACTTTGGCGACCGTACGCCGCATACCGGCAAAATTATTGTGCCAAAAAAATTGACCAAGGGCTCCTACGCCGGTGGCTTTTTCCACCAGATACTGGGTGAGTCTGTCGAGCATATCGTGACAATCCGCCACCCGGTAGCTGCCTGTATTTCCACTTATGAGAAATCGGGAGGCTTGCCAGAGGACGGCAAGCATGCGGTCAGGGGTAATATTGAACAATGGGTGGTGCGTGACCTTGTTTACACCGGCCTCAAGGAAGAAGAAGTGATGCAGATGGATTATTTTGATGCCTACCTGCGCTACTGGGAGCAGTACCACAACTATATTGCCAGCACGGGCTTAAGCGCGAATCGCCATATTCGCATTGTGCCGTATGTCAAAGAAACGCTGATGGAAACCGCGCGTGACTACTATTACCGCTTCGGCGATCGTGACCCTCAGCCAGAAGAGTTCATGGTATTTGATAAGCGTGATCGCCACCCGGACTGGATCAAGAAAGCAGAGCCGGTAGTAAAGCGTGTTCATGCCATGTGGGAGAATGTAGGTATGCATTTCCCACTGGATGATGTGATGCAGGTCTGGTAATCACCTGTTCATCCTTAAATAACAAGTCCATAAGCAACATATGTAGACCTTCGTCTTGTTCGGTAAGTTAATCTGGCCGCTCTCCCCTTTCCATACTGGATTCTTTTCCTGTAGGTATTAGTAGAGCTGCCTGATTTATGGGATCGTTCAAGCTGCTGATTTGCTTTATAATTCGTGATTCTCTAAGTTTTGGACATTTTTTAACCAGTTTGTGAATAAACAATAACCATGTTTTATACAGAATCCTTTGACGTGATTATCATCGGTGGCGGTCATGCTGGCACCGAGGCTGCGCTGGCGGCTGCACGTATGGGCGTGAAAACATTATTGCTGACGCACAATATCGAAACCCTCGGCCAGATGAGCTGTAACCCGGCGATTGGTGGTATTGGTAAAGGTCATCTGGTGAAAGAGATTGATGCCCTGGGCGGTATTATGGCGAAAGCGGCGGATAAGGGTGGTATTCAGTTCCGCGTTTTGAATAGCCGTAAGGGCCCGGCGGTGCGCGCGACCCGTGCGCAGGCGGATCGTGTGCTTTATAAAGCCGCGGTGCGCGAAGCGCTGGAAAACCAGTCGAATCTTTCTATTTTCCAGCAGGGCGTGGATGACTTAATCGTCGAGAATGCCGAAGGCGGCGAGCGAGTTGCCGGCGTTGTTACCCAGATGGGGCTGAAGTTCAG
>JAGLQT010000002.1 GCA_023136715.1 Gammaproteobacteria bacterium
GCATCTGCTTCAAATTCATTTTTGCGTGAAAAGATACTGAACAGTGGTTGAAATACAAAAGTGAATACTGGCAAAACCAGTGTGAACAGTAACAGGGCTATATAGGGTTTGTAGATTGAAGCCTGATCTATGATGCCCAGTGATGTATAAAACCATTCTGTTTTCATCAGCCACGCCAGTATAGCAAGCGCGAGAAGTGTTGTGCCAAAAGAAATAGCCATACCTTTGATAATGTGTTTTTTCTTGAAATGTCCCAGCTCATGAGCGAGTACCGCTTCGAGTTCATCATCACTAAGCATTTTTAAAAGTGTGTCAAAAAACACGATGCGTTTATTACGGCCAAAGCCTGAAAAATAAGCGTTACCATGTGATGAGCGCTTTGAACCATCGATGACAAAAATGCCATTACTGTTAAAACCGCAGCGTTCTAACAGGCTGGTGATACGGTTGAGCGTTTCACCTTCTTCCAGCGGTTCGAATTTATTGAAGATAGGTGCAATCCAGGTGGGATAAATCCACATCATTAATATGCTGAAGCCGGACAGCAGCACCCATGTATATATCCACCACATGTCACCCATCTGTTCCATCAGCCAGAGAATGGCAAATAACAGAGGCACGCCGATGGCGAGACCGAGCGCAGAGCCTTTGACCATATCAATGATAAAAGTTTTAACTGTGGTTTTATTGAAGCCAAATTTTTCTTCGATGACAAAAGTGGTGTAGATAGAAAAAGGTAAATCCAGCGCAGACGATATCAGCATGAAAGCCAGCATCACGGTAATACCCGTCATAATCGGGCTGAATTCCATCGCAATAATTGACTGATCCAGCCACTCCAAGCCGCCACCCAGTGTCCAGATCAGCAATAAAGCGGCATCATAAAATAGCGGTAAACGGCCAAAACGAGTTTTTGTGGTGGTGTAATCCGCCGCTTTCTGGTGTTCTTTCAGGGTGATTTTATCGGCGAATGATTCAGGTACATTGCTGCGGTGCTGTTTAATATGAGCAATCTGGCGCGATGAAAGCCATAATCTCAGGCCAATCGACAGAACAAACATCAGTAAAAATAACTGGGTAAACGTATGCATGAATTTCCTTTATTTGAGAATAACAATTGATGCTGTATTATCCATTCTATAGCGCCGAATGGCTAGGCGATAATAAGACTAATAACAGCGCAGCTGAATAACAATAAGGAAAACCCAATATGTCACAACTCAACGATGAAAACCTGATCTGGATAGACCTCGAAATGACCGGTCTCGACCCACTGTCGGATCGAATCATAGAAATCGCCACCATCGTTACAGATAAGAATTTAAACGTCATCGACAAAGGCCCCTCCGTTGTTGTCCATCAGAGTGATGAAATGCTGGATGGTATGGATGAGTGGTGTACCGATCAACACGGTAACTCCGGTTTAACAGAGCGTGTGCGTAACAGTTCAATTTCTGAAGAAACTGCTGAGGCCATCACTATTTCTTTTTTGAAAAAATATATTCCAGCTGGGAAATCACCCATGTGTGGCAACAGCATCTGTCAGGATCGCCGCTTTCTCGCCCGCTGGATGCCCGAGCTGGAAGAATATTTCCATTACCGCAACCTGGATGTCAGCTCACTAAAAGAACTTGCTGTTCGCTGGGCGCCGGAAGCACTGGATGGGTTTACTAAATCTGGAAATCATTTGGCGATGGATGACATTATTGATTCGATTGCAGAATTAAAACATTATCGGAAGACGATGTTATCTATTTGATGGGGAACGAGTGGGCATGAGACGCGTGCCCACCCTACGGTAGTACTACTTCTGCGTTGAATACGTTTTTGATCTTTATCATGGAAGTCTTAAGTCTGTTCAATTCTGATGAGTTCTCGTCTATTATCAATCAATGACCTTTATTACCGATATTGTTTATAAAAACGTCCATGAAGCCCATGTCTCGGCGATCAAGGAAATGGCCATGCTCAGCGCCAAAATTGAAGGTGCGGCATCACTGACCTGGGGTCTGCCTTCTTTCCGTACGCCTGAGTATATTCGTGAGGGTGTTAAAAAATATCTCGATGAAGATACAGCAGCCGGCAAATACACCTTGACCGACGGCCTGCCCGAATTGCGTGAGCTGGTTGTTAAAAAACACAAAGTCGAAACAGGCATTGATATCGATGCCGATGCCAATGTGATGATCAGTGCGGGCAATATGCAGGCTTTGAACACACTATTTCATACCATGCTCGATCCGGGTGAAGAGATTATTCTGACAGACCCGTGTTTTGCCTCACATATCCAGCAGATAAAACTGTTCTCAGGCACGCCGGTTTACTGGCCACTGGATGAAGACAATAACTGGTCTCTGGATGTTGATAAGCTGCCAGATTTGATTACCGATAAAACTCAGGCGATTGTGCTTGTCAGCCCATCAAACCCTACCGGTAAAATTTTTTCCAAAGAAGAATTAATGCGTGTTGGTGAGATCGCCAAACAACACAATATACTGCTTATTGTTGATGATCCCTATAGTGACTTTGTTTATGAAAACAGGGATAAATATTTTAATTTAGCCAGTGTTGAAGATCTCAAAGAACACATCGTTTACCTGTATTCATTTTCAAAATCTTATGCCATGGGTGGCTGGCGGCTGGCTTATATGGTGATGCCAGCTGAATTAAAGCATGAAGCACTCAAAGTACACGATGCAACTATGATTTGTGCGCCGCGTATTTCGCAGCTGGCGGGTATTGTTGCCTTGAGTCAGCCTTCTAATCATAAGCAGGAGTTTGAGTCTGTTCTGGCCGGTCGCAGAGAATTAATCGGCCAAAGACTCGACAATGTGTCGCATGTTTTTTCTAATCAAAAACCCGAGGGCGCGTATTATGTTTTTCCGAAGATAGTCGCCGCCCATACCAGTTCGAGAGAATTTGCATTAGATTTACTCAACAATGCCAAAGTTGCGGTAACTCCGGGCAGCGCATTCGGACCTTCGGGTGAGCATCATGTGAGAATGGCGTACTGTGTTGATGAAGACACCATCAACCTGGCTTTTGACCGGATTGAGCAATATTTCAAAGGTTGATTGTGCATGAGTGAAAAGATAGATAAAGCGATTGATCATCTCAATAAAATATTACCCTTAAAAGCCAATCAACAAAGTATGTCTTTAGATATGCAGGCATTGCATCGCGATATTCTTCATTCCTATGTTGAACTGGGTCGTAGCTTGAATAGAGGCGAAATTGCACAGCGTGTTGATAATCTGGAAGAGGCCGTTAAAACGTTGCAGCAAAAAGACATGGTTGTTTTTGATGACAGCGGAGAGCCTATCGGCGCTTATCCTTTTACCATGGAAAAACGCGAGCATAAGATCAGTGTTAACGGACATCTTGTGCATAGCATGTGTGCGCTAGATTCGTTAGCCGTTAGCCCGATGTACGGTGTTGAGCTTGAGATTAATTCTGTCTGTCATGTTAGTGGTGAATCTGTTGTAATTAGACAAAAAGGCCTGGAGATTCTTAATGCTTCCGCTGTTCGGGATGTTTATTTTGCTATCAACTGGAATGCTGCTTCTGCTAATAGTTGCTGCGCAGATAGCCTGTGTACAGAAATGATTTTTCTCAAAGGCGAATCCGTCGCTAATAACTGGTTTAACGAAGATGCAGAGCATCGCCAAATTTTTACTCTGGATGAAGCAGTGGGGTTTGCTGCTGGATTTTTTATGCCCTTGCTTGAATAAAAGCCAGGCAGGATAGGCGCAGACAATATGCCCATCCTGTATGGTTAATACGTTAAAATCAGCTCATTGTTATCAACGGAGTCCACCGTGCCATCTGAATTCAGTATCGATCAAATCAAACCCTACCTGGCCTTGTTTGGTGAGAATGTTTATCTGCAAGCCGCCGGAATTCTTGTCAGTGCTTATGTTATCGGTAAGCTGATTAATTTTTTTCTGGGCGCTGTCCTGCACAGGTTAGCCAGTAAGTCACAAAGTAAACTGGATGATCAGATTATTCGATTACTTCGGCCACCGGTTTTTTACAGCATTATTATTATCGCCATTGCGGTTGCTGCAAAACTAATTTTTTCTGAAAGCATAGAGTCCGTTGTTATTCCTGTGCTTGAGACGATTGCCGTTGTGCTCTGGACTGTGCTGACTCTGCGTTTATCTCGTCTACTTATTCGTGCGAGCAGTCAGCAGGTTAATAAATTTACCCTGATTCATTCTCAGACACTGCCCCTGTTTGAAAATCTGGCGATGATGATCATTGTTGCGCTATCGCTGTATTTTGTGTTTTTTGTCTGGAACATCGACATGACGGCATGGCTGGCTTCAGCCGGTATTCTCGGTATCGCTATCGGTTTTGCTTCAAAGGATACGCTAGCGAACTTGTTTTCCGGTGTTTTTATTCTGGCGGATGCGCCCTACAAAATTGGTGATTTTATCGTGCTAGATAGTGGTGAGCGCGGAGAGGTAACGCATATAGGGATTCGCAGTACCCGTATTCTCACCCGCGATGATGTTGAAGTGACCATTCCCAATTCGATTATGGGTAACAGCAAAATTATTAATGAGTCTGGTGGGCCGCATAAAAAATACCGTATTCGTATTAACGTCGGTGTGGCTTATGGTACCGACATTGATGAAGTTAAAAAAATTCTGATGGATGTGGCTACTGAAGAAGAAAATGTGTGCATCGATCCGGAACCGCGAATACGTTTTCGTCAGTTTGGTGCGTCCAGTCTCGACTTTGATCTACTATGCTGGATTGAAGATCCAGTTCTGCGTGGACGTGTTATTGATTTGCTCAACAGTGCGGTCTATAAAAAGTTTCAGCAACACGAGATTGAAATTCCGTATGCCAAGCAAGATGTTTATATTAAATCATTACCGACTGAGAAGGGCTGAACTTGTCTGATAGAAAATCACACTGGGATAATATTTATAAAGATAAACCAGCATTAGAAGTAAGTTGGTATCAGAGTGAGCCTGTTCTTTCCTTACAACTCATTCATAATACCCAGCTTGCTTCTGATGCAGCTATTATCGATGTCGGTGGTGGTGCGTCGGTACTGGTCGATCATCTGTGCAATGAAGGTTATAGCAACGTTGCGGTGTTAGATATTTCCACCAATGCTCTGGCCTGTGCAAAAGACAGATTGGGCGATAAGGCCGGCAGTGTTGAATGGTTTGATGAAGATATTACTCGTTTTAATCCACCGCATCAGTTTTTGCTCTGGCATGATCGAGCTGTATTTCATTTTCTTACAGAGGAAGCGGATAGACGTAGCTACGTTGAAGTGTTGAAGCAGGCACTAGCGCCTAACGGCCATTTGATTATTGCCGCTTTTGTAATTGGTGGTCCGACGCAGTGCAGCGGTCTTGATATTGTTCAATATGATGCAGAAAAACTTCAGGCTGAGTTGGGCGATGCTTTTGAGTTGATCGAGGAGATAAGTGAACTACATATCACTCCAACAAACAAAGAGCAGAAGTTCGATTATTTCAGGTTTGTTAGAAAGTAATAACCTTACTATTAAATATATTCAAGTGCCGACTTTAACTGGAAGACTATTTCTATAGTTTTCGGGATCTTGAAACTATTCGACAGGAGTGTCTGACTGATTGCCCCAGTCCGACCATGAACCCGGATATCCTTTCACATTTTCGTATCCCAGATGCCTCAGTATCAAATAGGAGAAGGCAGAACGGTGATGTGACTGACAGTAACAGATCACTTCTTTATCTTTTGTGACACCCAGTTGTTCCAGACGTTGTTCGATGACGCCTTCGGGTAGCAAGCGTAAATTGTTGTTGCGATCCATGGCATCGGTCCATTCAAAGAGAACGGCGCCGGGGATGTGCCCGGCTTTATCAGCATATTTTTTCTCGCCATTAAATTCAGCCGGTGAGCGTGTATCCAGCAGGACAGTGTTTTTGTCATTTAGATGTTGCTGGATGTAATCACGATCTACTGTGTACTGTCCGGTATTACTTAGCGAGTAGTTACTGGGTTCTGCTTTGTCAGGTTCTTCGTTGCTTAAAGGGTGACCTTCATTTGACCAGCTGTGTAAACCGCCATTGAGTAATGAGGTATTTTTATGACCAAAGACATTCAGCGTCCAGATAAATCGTGAAGCACAGCCACCGCCTTCATCGTCATAGGCAATCACGTGGGTGTTTGCATTAATGCCCAGGCTGGAAACTAGTTTGGAAAAACTTACGGCATCAGGCAGCAGGCCCATGACAGGTTTTTCAATGTGCACAATATCCGCGTAGTTAATGAAATGTGCACCGGGGATGTGCGCCTGTGCATATTGTTTGGCTTTGCATAAATCGACGATGACAATATCGGGTTTACCTAGTAGCTCATTGAGCTCATTGGGTTCTATGAGTAAGGACATAATGTTACTTAATAATTTTTATATTATTGGTTAAATTGTTTTTGTTGCTTAAAACTCCCGGTGTTAATACGGTGTTTTTTGCAACACTGTCTTCTTTTGCGGGTGGGTAATCGAGTGAAAAATGCAGGCCGCGACTTTCTTTGCGATCCATGGCACAACGCACGATTAATTCAGCAACTAATGCCAGATTACGCAACTCGATTAAATCAGCAGTAATGCGGAAGTTGCTGTAATACTCATCAATTTCATGCTGTAGTAGATTGATGCGACGCATGGCGCGTTCAAGTCGTTTGTTGCTGCGTACGATGCCGACGTAATCCCACATGAAGCGACGTAGTTCATCCCAGTTGTGTGAGACCACAACTTCTTCATCGGAGTCGGTGACGCGGCTTTCATCCCAGGGTGCTATTTCAATTTTTTCGTCAGGTGTCTTTAACTTTTCGATAATGTCCTGACTGGCCGATTCTGCAAATACCAGGCATTCAAGTAGTGAGTTACTGGCCATGCGATTGGCACCATGTAAACCAGTTTGTGCTACTTCACCAATGGCGTAGAGCCCATCAATATTGGTTTGCCCCTGCAAGTTGGTGACGATGCCACCGCAGGTGTAGTGTGCAGCGGGAACCACTGGAATGGGTTCTTTGGTGATATCAAAACCAAACTCAAGGCAGCGTGCGTGAATGGTCGGGAAGTGCGAGATGATAAATGCGGCAGAACGATGACTGATGTCGAGATAAACGCAGGCGGCACCCAGTCGTTTCATTTCATGGTCGATAGCGCGAGCTACAATATCACGCGGTGCTAGTTCTCCACGCTCATCAAAACGATGCATGAAGCGTGAGCCATCAGGTAATAACAGGCGACCACCTTCGCCACGTACCGCTTCAGAAATCAAAAATGATTTTGCTTCTGGATGATACAGGCAGGTGGGGTGGAATTGATTGAATTCCAGATTGCTAACCTTGCAGCCAGCGCGCCATGCCATAGCAATGCCATCACCGGTGGAACCATCGGGGTTACTGGTGTAGAGATAAACCTTGCTGGCACCACCAGTAGCCAGTACTAGGTGACGAGCGTGGAAAGTTTCTACGCGGCCGCTTCTTTTATTTAGTACGTAAGCACCAATGCACCGGTTATTGCTGGGTGTGCTGAGCCCCTGTTTTGACGAGGTAATCAGGTCGACCGCGATGTGTTCTTCAAGGAAGGTGATGGACTTGTGGTGCTGGGCATGGTTGAACAGCGTGTCCGAGAGTGCCTTGCCGGTCGCATCAGCGGCGTGAACCACTCGTCGCTGACTGTGACCACCTTCTCGGGTTAAATGTAGTTTGCGCTTGCCAGTGGGTGATGCTTCTTTGCTGAATGGGACGCCCAGTTCCTGCAGCCACTGTATGTTTTCAGGGCCGTGCTCGATGGTGAACTTGACCGTGTCAGGGTCGCATAGGCCTGCACCAGCCTGTAGGGTGTCAGCTATATGGGACTCAAAAGAATCCTGTTCGGTGACGACTGCTGAAATACCACCCTGGGCATAATAGGTGCTGCCATCTTTATCTGGAGATTTGGTGATTATGGCGACCGAGGCGTGGTCGGCCAGCCGCAATGCCAGGCTCAGACCCGCTGCGCCGCCGCCAATAATCAGTACGTCATGATGATGAGAGATAGCCATGAATGTTTAAGATCGTTTACCAGATGAGTTACTATTGCACGAAAGTTTATTATAGTTTGATAATAGGCTAATCGATAAAGTTTTTGAACTATAGCAGGATGATGTTGCCACATAGGTTCAGATTGTGTGTGGTCATTGTTACAGGCTAGGATGTTGTTAGGAGGAAAGGCCTGAATGGGCAATGAACGAAGTATTGATCAAGCTCTGGTCGAGCGCGTGCAGCAAGGTGATAAAAAAGCATTCGATTTGCTGGTATTAAAGTACCAGTTGCGAGTGAGCAAGCTGGTAGCACGTTTCCTGCGCAATCCGTCAGACGTTCCTGATGTGGTGCAGGATACCTTTATCAAAGCATATAGAGCGCTGCCCAATTTCAGGGGCGACAGTGCGTTTTATACGTGGATTTATAGAATTGCGATCAATACTGCCAAAAATCATCTGGTGTCTATGAGTCGTAAGTCACCGGCCAATAGTATCGATGTTCAGGATGCTGAAGATTATGGTGCCAGCGACTGGTTAAAAGAATATGCCACGCCAGAACGTAAAGTGCTGGCTGATGAAATTCAGGTCAATATTAATCAGGCGGTGAGTCAGTTGCCACCTGATTTGCGCGAAGCCATTATGCTGCGTGAGATGGAAGGCCTGAGTTATGAAGACATTGCCACCACCATGGATTGTCCGATTGGAACGGTTCGTTCACGCATATTTCGGGCGCGTGAAGCAATTGATGAAAAATTGGAACCATTGCTCGATGAGTACAGTCATAACGTAGGCAGTACATGAAGGCTGTCATTGGATTAGTAATCAACCCGGTAAAGAATCCGCTAAGTTATTGTGAGTAAGCTTATGAATACAAATAATGAAAAACAGGCCGTTGAGAAAATTTCGGCTTACATTGATGATGCTTTGAATGGTGATGAAATTGAATCTTTGCTTGGGGAGAATGTATCAGCCGAACAGACAGATAAACACTTTTCTGTGGCGACGCGTTATCACATGGTTGGTGATGCCTTACGTGGTGAGCTGAGTGACGCTTCGATGGTGGATGTGAGTGCACAAATTCATCAGGCATTGCTGCATGAATCATTCGATGCGGTTGAGCTAGCAAGAGCGGTTAAAACTTCACAACAGACAGAAAGCAGGTTCGATTTTTTTGCCTGGTTGGAATCATTCGCCAGGCCTTTAGTGGGGATGGCGGTAGCTGCATCTGTGGCTGTATTGATGGTGGTGACGGTTGTGCAAATGGAATCACCCGAGAGTGGTCAGCAATTAGCCAGCTCACCAGGCAACTTGCCAGCGGCTGCGTTGGTTGCGAATAAGCAGCCCGTTAATGATTCATTAAGCAAAGAGCAGCAGGCTGCTGAGTTTGATACCTATCTGGCTGAACATGCTGAATTTGCAGCGCAGGATACGCTACAGGGACGCATTCCTTATGTAAGAGCTGTCAGTTACGAAGCGGAGTAATAGCTACATGCGTTTTGTATCGGTACAGGCTTTATTTTTATTTGCATGTTTGAGCGCGCCAGCCATCGCCAGTGAGGTTTCAGATTTACTGAAAAAAATGACCGATGCAGATAGGCAGCTTAACTATCAGGGCGTTTTAGTTTTACGAAAATCAAATGATCTGGTCGCCATGCGTATCGAACATGCTAGCGATGACCGTGGTATATGGGAAAGCATGGTTTCTCTGAATGGTGAAGCGCGCCGAGTGGTGCGAGTAAATGATGAGGTGACTTCGGTTTATCCCGAACGCCAGTTACTGACTGTTACTCATAGTAAAAACAAGCATACCTTGCATCCTGCCTTACCTGCTAATTTGCAGAAGCTTGAATCTTATTACACCATTAATCGTCTTAAGGATGACCGGATCGCTGATCGTGAAGCGGTGGTGCTGGATGTAGTGCCTAACGATGCTTTTCGCTATGGCTATCGCTATTGGCTGGACGAAAAAACCGGCATCTTACTGCGCTGTGATTTATTGAGTGAGAAACGGCATGTGCTTGAGCAGATGATGTTTACCCTGCTGGAATATTTACCTGCAGCGCCGGTATCAGCATTCAGCGTGATTGATCGTAAAGGCTTTAAAGAGAAACGGCTGGATCCCATACAGCCAGTACAGAAGGATCCAGTTTGGCAGGTGAGTGATCTTCCCACGGGTTTTATGTTGACTCAGAGTCGTGTCCGTCAAACCAGAAAAGGTGAAATTTTGCATCTGGCCTATTCAGATGGCCTGGCTTCAGTGTCAGTATTTGTGGAGCCGACCGGGGCGGTGCATCAGAAACGTGAAGGTGCTTCAATGATGGGCGCGTTGAATGCCTATCGAACTAACGTAAATCAACATTTTGTCACAGTGGTTGGTGAAGTGCCGGCGATGACGGTGATGCAAATTGCTCAGTCTGTTTCGCCTGTTAATGCAGCGTCTGCTAAATAAAACTCATGATTGAGCAGGAAGTACAGATTATTGCGGTCGAGGCTGATCGCTTGCTTGTGGAAGCGGAACGGCGATCATCCTGTCAAAGTTGTGCGGTTAAAAGTGGCTGTGGTACCTCTGTGCTGGCAAAGTGGTTTGATAAAAAACATCTCCGTTTTTATGTTGATAAACCTGTTGATTCAGGCTCTGTTAAGTTTGTTGAGGGTGATCGAGTGCAGGTCGGCCTGCAGGAGTCAGCTTTAACCCAGGGAGCACTGACTGTTTATCTACTGCCATTGCTGGCTATGATAGCGGTGGCCTTATTGGCAGATAGTAGTTTATCTACAGATTTTTACTGGCGTGATTTAGTGATAGCCGCTTCAGCCTTTGCCGGTCTGGTATTGGCGCTCTTTGCAGGGCGTTTGTATTTTCATCTGGGCCGCAGTAAACAACGTTTTAATCCTGTTCTGCTGACAACTTCAGTCAGTAAAAGTCCTTCTGAGAAAAGCTAGCGAACATGCTAAACTCTCGCACCGAGCTCGGTTAGTCCGAGTTCGACGATAAATGGACCGGCATTGGCCGGTTTTTTTCTGTCTGGTCTGTGAGATTGCGGACAATTAAGCGTGTAAAACAGAGTAGATAGCGCCAAATGCCAGCACAATTAAGTCTTTATAGCCGACATGGCTGTCATTTATGCGAGGACATGGAACAAGCGCTATCTGAATTAGCGACTGAGCTGGGTTTTATAACCGAGATTATTCCTATCGATAACAATACTGAACTGGAGCAGGACTATGGCCACAGGGTTCCAGTATTGATGATGGGGGATAATATGATTTGTGAATACTTTCTGGATAAAACGGCGTTGACTCAAGCCGTATCCAAGGCAACCAACTGATTTTAATGAAAAATATTCGTAACTTTTCTATTATTGCACATATCGATCATGGCAAATCGACGCTGGCTGACCGCTTAATTCAGACCTGTGAGGGTTTGGCTGAACGTGAAATGAAAGCGCAGGTGCTCGATTCCATGGACATTGAGCGTGAACGTGGTATTACCATTAAAGCGCAGAGTGTGACGCTGGATTATAAAGCCAAAGATGGTGAGATCTATCAGCTCAACTTTATTGATACGCCTGGTCATGTAGATTTTTCCTATGAAGTTTCGCGTTCATTGTCTGCCTGTGAAGGTGCCTTGCTGATTGTTGATGCGTCACAAGGTGTTGAAGCACAGAGTGTAGCCAATTGTTACACAGCGATTGAACAAGGGCTGGAAGTGATCCCGGTTCTGAACAAAATTGACTTACCCGCCGCTGAACCCGAGCGCGTGATCAAGGAAATTGAAGATGTTATCGGGGTTGAAGCCGAGCATGCCTGTCGAGTCAGCGCAAAAACCGGTGTCGGTGTGGATGAACTGCTGGAGCAGATTGTGGCTGAGGTTCCGCCACCAGAAGGTGACCCAGATTCACCTTTGCAGGCTTTGATTATTGATTCCTGGTTTGATCCCTATGTCGGCGTGATTATTCTGGTTCGTATCAAACAGGGTACGATTCGTCCTCGCCAGAAAATGCAGGTGATGTCGACACAACGTAATTATCTGGTCGATAAAGTTGGTATTTTTACACCCAAACGTAAAGATCAGGATGTGCTGTCTTCCGGACAGGTGGGCTATATCATCGCCAATCTGAAAGAAATTGATTCGGCCAAAGTGGGTGATACCATCACTTTGGCTGATGATCCCGCATCAGAGCCATTAGAAGGCTTCAAAGAAGTGCAGCCGCGCGTGTTCGCGGGCATGTTCCCGGTTGAAGCCGATGATTATAATGATTTCCGCGATTCGCTGGATAAGCTCACACTGAACGATGCCTCGTTAAAATACGAGCCTGAGAATTCATCGGCATTGGGTCTGGGTTTCCGTATTGGTTTCCTTGGCATGTTGCACATGGAAATCATTCAGGAGCGTTTAGAGCGCGAGTATGACCTCAACCTGATTACGACAGCGCCTACCGTTATCTATCAGATTCTCGATACCAAGGGTGAGGTGTTCGAAATTCATAATCCTTCAGATTTGCCGGAAGTGAATCATATTGAAGAAATTCGCGAGCCGATCATAAAAACCAATATACTGGTGCCACAGGAATATGTCGGTAATGTAATAACCTTATGTATTGATAAACGTGGTGTACAGACCAATATGCAGTACATGGGTAATCAGGTTTCACTGCAATATGACATGCCATTGAGTGAGGTGGTGCTGGACTTTTTTGATAGACTGAAGTCTGTGAGTCGCGGTTATGCCTCGTTTGATTATGAGTTCTCTCGCTTCCAGGCGGCGGATCTGGTTAAAGTAGATATTTTGATCAATAGTGAGAGAGTGGACGCCTTGTCTATGATTGCTCATAGAGAGGTGAGTCAGCGCCGCGGTCGCGATGTAGCCGAAAAGATGAGGGAACTTATTCCTCGTCAAATGTTTGATGTGGCGATACAGGCTGCGATTGGTCGTAATATTATTGCACGGACAACAGTTAAGGCATTACGCAAGAATGTAACTGCAAAATGTTACGGTGGCGATGTTAGTCGTAAGCGTAAGTTGCTAGAAAAGCAAAAGAAGGGTAAAAAGCGGATGAAGCAATTTGGTAAAGTGGAAATACCGCAGGAAGCCTTTTTGGCAGTTTTGAAAGTGGACGATAATTAGTCGTTTTAATTAATAAGTGAAGCTGATTTTAATATTATGATATTTGATTTTTCTTTTTATCTGTTTATTGGTGTGCTGGTAACAGGTGTTATCTGGGTTTTTGATAGTTATTATCTAGCGCCGCGTAGAATAACGAAGATACAAACAAAAACCTCTATAAATAGTGGTGTGGCTATTAATACTCTGGCTAAGGAGCCAATCGTTGTTGAATATGCCAAATCTTTTTTTCCAGTTTTACTGATTGTTTTTTTGTTGCGAGGTTTTGTTGTTGAACCGTTTAAAATTCCATCGGGTTCAATGCTGCCGTCACTGTACATTGGCGATTTTATTCTGGTTAATAAGTTTGCCTATGGTATACGTATACCTGTACTGAATAAAAAGATCATTGAAACAGGTGATCCCGAGCGTGGTGATGTGATGGTGTTCCGTTACCCACGCGATCCATCACTGGATTACATTAAGCGAGTTGTAGGTTTGCCCGGTGATCATATTGCTTATTACAATAAAGTGCTCTATGTAAATGGTAAGCCAGTTGGGCGCAAGTTTGAAGGCCAGTACGAAGGCCCGGGACAAATGCATGCGAGTGAATACATGGAGAATCTGGTAGGTATTGAGCATTCTATGTTGTTGATGCCCGGTAGACCAAATAGTCTGGAAGGTGAATATATTGTTCCAGAGAAAATGTATTTTGTCATGGGCGATAATCGAGATAACAGTATGGATAGCCGTGTTTGGGGTGCTGTTCCAGAAGAGAACCTGGTTGGTAAAGCATTTATGATCTGGATGCACTGGAGTGATGGGATTTACTGGCGGCGTTTAGGCAATATAATTAATTGATAGTTGTTTTATGTGGAGGCTAGTATGAAAAAACAATTGATGAAAAAACAGCAAGGAATGACCATAACTAGCTGGATGTTCGTGGTCGCGATTGTGGGTTTCTTTTTTATGATGGCTATCAGGATTGGTCCTGTATTTGCAGAAGACCTCACAATTTCATCGATATGGGATAACCTGGAAAACGAACCGTCTCTGGTAGGGGAGTCACCGAAAAATATTCGTAAGTCCGTGATGAAGAAGTTTGCAATGAACAATATTAAGGTATTAAAAAAAGGTGATATTAAGATTACGAGAGACAAAGGTTATTATATTGTGAAAGTAGAGTATGAGCCACGCGGTAAGATTATCGGCAAGCTGGATTTTATTGCGACCTTTAAGCACGAAGCTAAGATAAGGGCCAAGTAAACAAGATTTTATTTGTAATCATTTTTGTATATGGATCAAAATCGTCATTTATCAAGGCTTGTCACCAGGCTTGAATATTCATTTAAAGATACTGATTTGCTTGATGAGGCGTTGACGCATAGAAGTATTGGTTCGCACAATAATGAACGTCTGGAATTTTTGGGCGATGGCATTTTAAATTTTGTTATAGCTGATGCTTTGTTCAGGCAGCGTCCTGATTTGCGTGAGGGCGACCTGAGTCGTTTGAGAGCCAGTCTGGTTAATGGTGAAACCCTGGCAGAGATTGCTCGCGACCTGAATTTAGGTGATTGCATCAAGTTGGGTGCGGGTGAGTTAAAAAGTGGGGGCTTCAGGCGTTCATCGATTCTCGCCGATGCCGTTGAAAGTATTCTAGGTGCGGTATATTGCGATAGTGGCTTTGATGCTTGCCAGGCTTTGATTCTAAGGCTGTTTGACGACAAGCTTAAACACCTGCCTGATCTTGATAGTCTTAAAGATCCGAAAACACGTTTGCAGGAATTACTTCAATCACGTCGTTTATCCATCCCCGTTTATGAAGTGCTCAGTGTGAGTGGTAAGGCGCATAATCAGATGTTTAAGGTGCGCTGTAATATCGAAGAAATAAATTGTGTTACACAAGCTGAAGGTGGTAGTCGCAGAAAAGCTGAACAACTTGCCGCCAAAGCTGCTTACCAACAGGTTAAACAAAAATTGAATGTCTAAAAAAGAAGATAAAATTGCGCATCGTTGTGGCTATGTGGCCATTATCGGTCGTCCCAATGTTGGCAAGTCTACCTTGCTTAATCATATCCTGGGTATAAAGCTTAGTATTACCTCCAGGAAACCTCAGACAACACGACATCAGATTCTGGGTATTAAAACTGATGAACACGTGCAAACTGTTTATGTCGACACCCCGGGTCTGCATCAGAGACGTGGCTCAGCAATTAATAAATACATGAATCGAGCCGCATCATCAGTGATGTCCGATGTTGATGTTATATTGTTTGTAATTCAAGCCATGGAATGGACCGACGAAGACGAATCAGTTTTGCAGCGACTGGAAACAATGACAGTGCCCGTTGTTCTAGTGGTTAATAAAATTGATCAGGTCAATGATAAGGAAAAATTGCTGCCTTTTATTAGTAAGGTTTCATCCAGGTTTAAATTTCATGAAGTGATACTGACGGCCGCAGTCAAAGGTTTGAGTCTTGACCAGGTTGAGAAAACTGTGGCAGGTTTATTGCCTGAGAATGATGCTTTTTATCCTAAAGATCAGCTGACTAATCGTAGTATGCGTTTTTTAGCTGCGGAGATTATTCGAGAAAAATTGGTCAGGGAGCTTGGGCAAGAGCTACCTTATACTTCAACCGTTAATATTGATAAATACGAAGATGGTGAAGATATTATTCGTATTCACGCCACCATTTTTGTTGAGAGTAATGGTCAGAAGAATATTATTATTGGGCGTAAAGGTGAGCGTATGAAATCAATAGGAACTAAAGCGCGCAAGGATATTGAAGAGATGGCAGGCACCAAAGTATATTTGAATCTGTGGGTTAAGGTCAGGGAAGGTTGGTCCAATGATGAGCAGGCACTTCGTGGCCTGGGTTATGGCGAAGAGTAAAGTAGGCGGGTAAATCATGCGCGTTGAAACTCAGATCGCGTATATTCTTCACAAACGTGCATTCCGTGATAGCAGTCAAATTCTTGATGTTTTCACACGGGAATATGGACGTATCAGTTTAATGTCACGAGGTAGTCGTGGCGCAAAATCTAAAACCGGCGGCATGCTGCAGATTTTTCGACCTTTGCTGATGGGCTGGCAGGGGCGAGGCGAAATGCCATTTTTGAACAGTGTTGAAATGGCTGACATTAAAGCACCGGTGTTGTCTGGTAAATCACAAATGTCAGCCATGTATATCAATGAGCTGCTTGTTTACTTATTGCATAAGAATGATGTGCATGAGGAAATCTTTGATCAATATCACGCCTGTCTATACGCATTAAATGAAAGTAATAATATAGAGATTGTATTGCGGCTATTTGAAAAAGAATTATTACAATTATTAGGTTTTGGCCTGAATCTTATGGTTGATGCGGATAGTGGTGATTCAGTTTGTGAAAACTCCTATTATGCTTATCACTTTGAACATGGTCCTGTTTTGTGCGATAAAAATCGACAGATAAAAAACCCGATTCTATCTGGATTCAGTTTGATGGCGTTTGAACAAAATAAAATTGAATCGCAGCAGCACCGTAGTGAAATAAAACAGTTGATGCGTTATGTGCTGGCGTGCCATCTTGGGCACAAAAAGCTAAAAAGTCGTGAATTGTTTCGTAAGCCTAAAAGTCGCAGCACATAAATATGCAAGAAGCGAATCAAGCTTGAGTTTTGATTGGTTGTCTAAGGGACCTGAGGCAGGATAGAGAGTGCTTCTGGCTCAACAACTTCGTCTTTTCCGTTAACCCAACGTAAAACATCATAATAACTTCTTATGTTCTCTACATAACGCACCGGCTCCCAGCCTCGCGCATAACCGTGTTTTGTTTTTTTGTACCACTTACGCTTTGCCAGTAATGGTAATACCTGTTTAACGTCAACCCATTTGTTTGGGTCATTGCCCTGTTGTTCAGTTATAACGCGTGCGTCTTCTACATGTCCGTGACCTACGTTATATGCGGCAAGCGCCATCCAGGTTTTATCGGGCTCATCTATGGTGCTATCGACCCTTGTGAGACGTGAAGCAAAATAACGTGCACCACCATCAATACTGCTCTTGGCATCAAGTCTATTTTTCACTCCCATTTGTGCTGCCGTGGCCTGAGTTAGCATCATAATGCCGCGAACGCCGGTCGGTGATATGGCTTTTGGGTTCCAGTGCGACTCCTGATAACCAATTGCCGCCAGTAATTGCCAGTCAAGGTCATTGAAGTCGGCGGCTTGCTCAAACATTTTTTGATACTTGGGTAGGCGCGATTCAATGTGACGTCTAAAAAATAAAGTGCCGACATAATCAAAATTTTCAGTGTGACCGTATGAGCGTTCTATGAGTCGGGTTAGTTCTCCATTGTTTTTAATACGCTCAAAAAATTTAACAACGGCAACATATAAACTGTTGTCCTCGTTTTTAGGGAGCGCCCAGGCCAGTTCTTTTTTCTCGCCAATATCAAAAGCTGCGCGTAGATTTATCAGGAATCGCTGATTCAAAACTAGTTCATTGGAATCAGCGATGGTGTAATCAATGACCTCGTCGGATACGAGTTGCAATAATTCCTCACTTTCGAGTTTTTCATTATTTTTCCAGTCCAGGTCAGGGTAATTAGATTTCTCTGATACTAAAGTGTCCTGATGACTCGACTCGGCAACCACCTCAAGCAAGCCGTTTTTTATATCACTCAAGTCTTTAGGTCGATCATAGTTGATGTTGTAGACCAGTTGTTCAGTCACTTCCTGATAGCTGGGGCCGAATTTAAGAATCTCTTTTCTGGATTCGGTGATCGACAGGCCGGCAGCGGCAATATGTGCACGACCATTTTTAATATCATCCAGTAAGCCACTGAATGAATTAGGCACAATTAAAGTTAATTTGACACCAAGTTGATCGGCAAACATTTTTGCCAGATCGTATTCCAGGCCGGCAGGGCCATCAGCACCTTCGTAATAAGAAGTCGGGCTGTTGCGGGTGATCACCTTGAGTTCTCCACTTTCGATAATCTGCTCTAAAACAGACTCATTGAGCAGTTTTGGTAAGCCATTAAAAATGAACACAATAATGCCTACTGTGACAACCAGTATAAAAGTGATCAATCGGAAATGAGATTTTCTATCGGGGATGTTTCTATCCTTATTGCAACGTATTAACTGAAGGATAGGTTATAGGTTGAGGGGTTGCTCTACAAGGGGGGTGTGGGGAATGGTAAGGATAGATGCATTAAATACTATATTTTGTGAGTGCTTTATAGTTACTGTATACTCCGCGGTCATGAAAATAATCATTTTACTACTAACTTTACTTACTTTGGTTAGCCCTCAGGCTTTGGCTCTCGATATCGGCTCAAAATCGCCTAATCTATTCGGCAGAACCCTGGACGGTAAATTATTTCGCCTGTCTGATAAAACAGGCCCTGTCGTACTCAATTTCTTCTGGGTTGAATGTAAACCCTGTGTTAAGGAAATGCCCGAACTGGCTAGTCTGGGCTTGAAGCATCCAAAGATTGAAATGATTTCAGTTCATGTCGAAGATGAAGAACGATCAACCGTACAGGACTTTATAAACAGGCTGCCTGCTCATCCTAAAACCATCGTAACGGCGTCACCAGCAGTTAAAGATGCTTTTGATATTCGAGGGCTGCCGCATACGGTAGTCATTAATAAGGGGAAAGTGGAGCTGGTTGTTGAGGGTTATACAGAAAAAAGTTTCTCAGCACTCAAACGACATATGAGTACTATGTAGCTTAGTTGTATAAGAATATTGTCAGCAGCCAATATGTTTATTTGTGATCAAGTTCACTTAATTTGACCTTTCTAATTCCTGTATTACCTGATAAAGTTTGTGCTAATTGTGATAAAAATCACACTGTAAAAAACTAATAAAAACAAAAAAATAATAAAAACAAAAAAAGCTATAAAGGATGTAACAGTTGTATGGGTGTCGCTTCAAGGATAGGTATTGCTTGTCTTTTTTTATTTGTATCGTCAATAAATCAGTTTGCTATCGCTAGCAATGAGCATTGCGATTTCCTGCCCGAGACAGCGCAACCAGCCTGGGTCGCTGGTGAGAACCGCCTGCCGGGGTATTATCTTGGCGTTGGTGAAAGCGATACCAGCCGTGGCAGTGCTGAAGCCCAGAAAATCGCCAAACAGCGCGCACTGGCAGACCTCTCCAGTAACATTTCCACCCATGTTACCCAAAGCCTGAGTATTCAGATCAATAGCAGCACCGGTGAAGACGTTTCCCAGAATAACTTCGAAGAACGCACCAAAGCCATTACTCAGAACTCCATCAAAAACAGCACCCGCGAGGCTATCTGGTTGGATAGAGAAAGCTGCCGCCTGTGGATGCGGGTCAAAGTTTCTGAAAAAGAGGTCGAAGTTATCCAGCACAAAAGCCTCAACCAGATTCGCCTGGATCGCGCTGGACAGATGTATCAGACTGCATCGAACTCCAGTCAGCCACAGCTCACGCGCCTTGAGAAAATCGAAGACGCCATCCGGCAGATAAAAAATATCGACTTCACAGCATTACCGCTGGAAAGCCGAGAAAGTTATCTGAAAAAATACCGGGAATTACAAATACATATCCTGTCTCAGTCAGGCAGTAACGAAGTACTCGTGGTCACGCTTTCAGACCAGGATCTAGCCAAATCCGTACACAAGGAACTGGCCTACAGAATAAGCACTGGCCTGAAAAATACTAAACACATTTATCCTGCGCCCTGTGAAAACAGAGATACCTGCCTGGGTTATGCACGCACCATGAGTGCCAAAAGGCTGGTACTCGTTTCTGTAAAAACGACCACATCCATTGGTGATATGGGTAGCACGCTTGGCACCATGCAATTGGCTTCGTCTCTTTATGATGTTGCAAGTGGTCGCCAACTAACTCAATTTCTGAATCAGCAGGGACAGGCACTTTCATTTAATGCCGATAACATCCCATGGAATCAGGCGATAGAAAGACTATTTAATCAGAACGTTGCAATCAAAAAACTAAAAGAAACTGCACGAGAGTGTAGTTACCAGAAATGCTAGGAGGATACATGAAGAAATTGGTATTAAATTTATTTTGTTGTTTTATTTTTCTATTTCAAACGGCAGCCTACGCGGCCAAACCCCCGCTGGTTCTAATGCCGGTTCAGGGCAAAGGTCTCAGTGCTGAAGATAGAGATAACTATCGCATCGCGTTGCAGGAAGGTATGTCTAGCCGATATACCGTATTTGGTGGCGCAGAAGTCGAGAAAAAGCTACAGAAATACAGTGCTAAAACCTGTAATGCCAACGAGTGCTTGCAGGAAGTTGCTATCGACTTTCAGGGCGAGCTGATTGGGCGTCTCGTGGTAACCCCAAGTGGTGATGGTTATGTACTGGCGGTTGAAATCAAAAACATCTTTGACGACAAAGTCATTGAATCACGCAACATCCCCTGTGAAGACTGTAACAGCTTTGCCGTGATGAGAAAGCTCAAAGAGCTGGGTGAATTTACATCGATGGAAAAAGCCCAGGTCAGTATTTCCAGTCTTCCATTAATGAAAGGCGCGAGCATTTTTATTAACGACATCAACGTCGGTAAAGTTCCCGCGACCTTCAGAATGTCCCAGGGCGTACACGAAGTTCGCATCCAGACGGTCGACTACATCGGCGTACAGAAAATCGGCGTACAGAACGGTGACAAGAAGAAAATCCACATCGCGCTACTCAAGCGTGATGTCGACAAACCCGAAGAAGATGAAGGTTGGTCCATGCCCTGGTGGGGCTGGGCCTTGGGTGCTGTAGCCCTCGCCGGAGGCGGCGGTGGTGGCGGTGGTGATAGTAGTGAGCCAACAACAGGTGAGGTAACAGCGACATGGTAACTAAAATTTTTAAAACAGCTTTATTGGCGATGGTTATAGGTTTAACCGCCTGTAATGACAAAGAACAGGATACCAGCATACAGGGAACTGGCTCGATAGCAGCCAAGATTATCTGGGGTGATGAGGCGATACAATCAAAATCAGCTGATGGTCCTGCTTTGGCTGCGATTACCACAAACCCTGTCAATGACTTGCCGGCTGATCTGGTGACGGTACGTCTTACCGTAGAAGGTAATGGCATCACACCAATATCAAAGACTTTTAATGCGGCTGATCGTACGGGTACGATTTCTGGTCTACCAGCAAATGAGACCCCATATAACCTTGTGGTGGAAGGATTGAATGGGGCTTCAGAAGTTAAATACAGGGATGCTTCCACTGGTGCTACTGTTACAGCGGGTACGGTAACCTCGGTGAATGCTTATGCCCGATCGATAACGCAGGTAGTTTCAACATCGCCAGCTAATGTTGAGACAGGCGTGTCACCACTAGTAGGCATTCAGATTACCTTTGATACCTTAGTAGATCCTAGATATGTTGGTGCGGGTGATATTACCCTTGTGGACATGTCAACGAGTACTCAGGTACCGGGTGAAGTCGCGTATTATTTCGGTGGGACTTTTATCGTCACTTTTAACCCAACGGATCCTTTGAAAGATAACACCGATTATCAGGTGATTATTTCGGCTGATCTCAATGATTACTACGATAACCCCCTTCAAACGAGTTTCAGTTGGGAATTCACGACAGGCGTGGGTAAAACCTGGGGTGCTGCTGAGCTGGTAGAAACTGGCGACCAGGGTGATGCGCTTGATCCTCAAATTGCCATTGATAGCAATGGCAATGCGATGGCCGTGTGGCAACAATCAGATGGTACACGTAATAATGTCTGGACGAATCGATATACTGCTGGCGGTAGCTGGGGTACGCCAGCACTGATCGAAACCGATGATACGGGTGATGCCATTAGTCCCCAAATAGCGATTGATGGTGCTGGTGATGCGATAGCAGTATGGACCCAGCATGATGGTACACGTAATAATGCCTGGACGAATCGTTATACTGCAGGCAGTGGTATCTGGGGTGGGCCTGCAAAGATCGAAGACGATGATCTAAAAGATATGACCGTAGAGCAAATTGTCATTGACGCTAACGATAATGCACTGGTTGTAGGTACATCTACAAGTAAGATCTGGTCAAATCGCTATACTACAGGCGGTGGATGGGGGGTGTCGCATGAAGAACTTGGTTCCGTTTACACATCTTCTGCGCCTCGAATTGCAGTTGATGTTGTCGGCAATGCAATAGCTATATGGGAAGAAAGTTATAGTGGTGCTTATGAGATTATATCTGATCACTATACGTTAAATATTGGATGGGGTGGGAAAACAAGGATTACATCGACTACTTATACTGAGCGTTTGCCCCAGATTACTTTCGATGGTGCTGGTAATGCACTTGCTTTATGGCGCGTGAACACGCCTGATATTGGCAGAGTCGAAGCGAGTCTTTATGCTCTCGGCGGTGATTGGGGAAACACCCAGGAGGTTTCACCTACTAACTTCTATAATAGTCCATCGGATAACCACCAGGTTGCTTCTGATGGCAATGGAAATATGATGGCTGTCTGGCAACAGGGTAATGGTACTACTAATAGTATCGTGTCAAGAAGTTATACGATGAGTAATGGTTGGGGCGCAAGCGAAGGGGTTGAAAGTGCTGATGGAAACGCTATAAATCCTCAAATCGCGTTTGATGCTAATGGTCAAGCAATAGCCGTATGGGAGCAGTCTACCAATTTACGAAATAGTATCTGGGTTAATCATTATAATGCTGGATGGAAGACGCCTGTGCTACTGGAAACGAACGATGTGGGACATGCATTTTCACCTCAAATTGCAGTGAATGCCAATGGTGATGCAGTCGTTACCTGGTACCAGTCAGATGGTACGCGTAATAATATTTACGCGAGTAGCTATAAGTAAAAAGGACTGCTTATATTGCAAATAAAAAAGCCCCGAAAGGGGCTTTTTTATTTATGGCGGAGA
>JAGLQT010000020.1 GCA_023136715.1 Gammaproteobacteria bacterium
CAATAACAAAGAAACAGTCGGTATTCTCTACATCATCATAACAACCAGGAGGGCCATCAGAACCAAAGGTTGTCAGGTAACCGACCACAGCTGCAGCCATACATAAACGGGTATTGGAATCCATGGTAGCAGTACCAATGGCGCCCTTACCTAATTTACCGAAGGCGTAATATTCTTCAAGCGTCCACTGACCGGTATTGTAGGTTGCAATAGAGTCTTTACCTTTTGCATCAACACCATCAATTATTTTCTGACTCAGGATAGTGGTAGCTTCATCCCAGGTGATTTTTTTCCAGTCACCATTAGCATCTCGAATTAATGGCCATTTACCACGATCGGGGGCCTCAAGAATTTTATCTTCAAACAAGCCCTTAACACAGACTCGACCGTTATTGGTTGGGTGGTTTTCATTACCACGTACCGCGACCGCTTCACCAGCTGCATTAACACCGATATTGAGACCACAACCAAATGAGCAATATCCACATACGGAATAAACCCAGGAAGTCACATTATCAAAAGTATCATCAGCTCTAGCGTCTGAGCTAGCCAATAAATTAACAACACTACCACCTACGACCGCCTGCGATGAAACGATTGCACTCCATTTCAAAAAACTGCGTCGTCCGTGGTTAGCAATATTAGGATCTTTTTTCAGCTCTTCAATTTCGTCTTTACTAAAGACTTTGACGTTTATTTCGTTCTCATTTGATGCCATTGCATTTCACCCTTTTTATCATTTATAAATTTAAAATGCATTGTCAGGTTACTGAAACATAAGCTGAACCAAAATAAGCAGCGTGGTTTTTCAATGCACGATCATCTTTGCGTAAAATCAAAGTCAGGAGCAATGACAAATGTCATTCAATCTAATAAATTAAACAATAATTAAACTAACTACGTGAAATAACAGAAAAAATTTATTTAACAAAAAAAGAAAACAACGAAGATTTAACAAAAAAGCTATTGCAGCGTCAGCTTAGTGAGGTATATTTCAGAAAAACAGGAATTAAATGTCACCTATAATTCCACGAGAGATGGAATATTATCTTTGTTTTTTAATTACTTATCTATATTTAACTTAACTTAAGTTACCATTAAACAAACACCAACTAAAAATAATTAGTTAATACAATAAATAAGACAAAAATAGTAATCAATAACCTGAACTAATTCTTTCTAAAGCATTTAGATCCGTAATAAGAAAGCCTTGCCTGCTAGCACCAATATAACCCTCGGACTCTAGCTGTTTAATACTACGAATTAAAGTTCGCTGAGTAATGCCAAGCATGTCTGCCAACTCGACACGTGATAACAGATCATGCAAATAACTATTTTTCAGGTTTCGACCATAATGAGTTTCATACAAGTACACAAGATAAGAAGCCAGGCGTTCCAGCGCATTTTTCTGCCCAAGGTTAGCAATGTGCCGTATATAAGAATTCAAATTACGCGACATTGCATACATTAAAGTATCTGTTATTTCACTATAACGCCCAGCACTAACGCGCAGATCATCACATTTCAGGTAGCAGACGCTAACATCATTGAGCGCTTCCGCCGAGCTAGCATGTACCTTCAAGTACAGATCATCACAGGCAATAAGGTCGCCAGGTATCTGTGCCAACTTATGTATCTGCTGCTTGCCATTGGGTAGAGTTTTGTAAACTTTGACCTCACCGGACAATAGAATATACAGATGACTGCAGCTATCACCTTCTTTATACAGAGCCTCTTTTTTATTAAATCGTTTTAGACTTAAGCTCGGCTGCAAATCTCGTTTAGCTTCTACGCTTAATTCACTGAAATAATACGATGTATCCATAATGCAGGAAGCACACCTAATATCAGCTGGTTTATCAAGGCACGGACCTGCAATATTACTAATCTGTTTTTGAAAATGTAAAACTTTATGGTTCATATATTTTTTTATATTGTATTAATAAATTCAAACCATAAATATAAGGCATGATCTATTAGAGATTGATTCTTATTTTTATTTCTAACAACAGAACCCAAGAGGACTCTTTTGGATTTCCATATACCTTGCAGACGAAGCTACCAATCAGAAGCAACAAACACCAGTATCTTGTTCGTCAATTTTCGTTCATTTATAAAATGACTAACTTCTTTATCGTAATATCAATAAGTTAAACAACGGGAGTGATTTTATTAGCCGTGAAATAAATAGGAGAAATTAAAAAAATCCAGCTACGAAAACGCAGGGCAGAAAGCAGCTATTTCTAATATACTAATACACATCAACAACAAGATTAGATTCAGTCTTGACTGTAAAAATATAAAACTATAAATACCATGAAACCTGATACTTCAACCGCCATGCAGAACCTGATCAATGAGGTACGCGCAACCATGCCTTTTGATGTCGGTGAAGCACAGCTATGTGCAGACTCGTGCAATGGTTGCTCATTAAAGTTACTGGAGTTTCTGGATATGGAGCTACAGGATTGGGAGCAGAAATTACAGGATGGTGTTGTGCCTAGTTTTGGGGATGTTCATAAAATGGGTAAAACATGTAAGAAGATTTATATGGTTTTGAAGAAGAATGGATTGATAGAAGAATAGGCTTCAGCAAAAAATTAACGTGGCTCAATTCTCAATAATCGTCCATCATCTTCATCGGTTAATAAATATAGATAACCATCGGATCCACTGCGTACATCCCGTATACGTCCATATTTCCCTGCTAACAAACGCTCTTCATTAATAACTTTATTGCCATCCAGTTGCAAACGAACTAGCAATTGAAATTTGAGCGCACCAACAAAAAGATTCCCTTGCCACTGCGAGAATTTATCACCCTCGTAAAAAGCCATACCCGAAGGCGCGATAGATGGATCCCAGTAATGGAGTGGCTGTTCCATTCCTGATTTATGCGTACCCTCACCAATTTTTGTTCCCCAACCATAATTCACGCCATAAGTGATAACAGGCCAGCCGTAGTTGTTGCCTGACTGGATAATATTAATTTCATCACCACCCTGCGGCCCATGTTCATGTGACCAGACCTCACCCGTTTTCGGATGCAACGCCATGCCCTGTGGGTTGCGGTGACCGTAACTGTAGATTTCAGGCTTTGCACTGGCTTTGCCGACAAAAGGATTATCCTTTGGAATCCGGCCATCATCGTGTAAACGAATCACAGAACCAGCATGGTCGTTGACATCCTGCGCACGCGGCCTGTCACCTCGTTCCCCCGCACTGATATAAAGATACCCTTTGCGGTCAAATACCAGCCGTGAACCAAAGTGAC
>JAGLQT010000200.1 GCA_023136715.1 Gammaproteobacteria bacterium
GGGTATCAACACCCAGTTTTTCAAACGTGGCGGCGTGTTTGGCAAAGACCTCTTTGTAATAAACATTGACCGCGTGACCAAAAATAATCGGGTCAGAAATTTTCATCATGGTGGCTTTCATGTGCAGCGAAAGCAAAACACCCTGCGCTTTGGCATCCTGCATGGCTTCTTCGAAGAAAGCGCAGAGTGCATTTTTGCTCAGACGTGTTGCGTCTATCACTTCACCGGCGAGCACGGGTGTACTTGCTTTGAGCACTGTGGTTTCGCTGGCATCGCTGGTGAATGTAATTTTCACATCATCGTCAGCATTGAGAACGACAGACTGCTCGCTGGAATAAAAATCGCCATCGCTCATGGATGCAACGTGTGATTTGGAATCGGCTGACCACTCGCCCATGGAATGCGGGTGCTTCTGTGCGTATTCTTTTACCGGATCTGCAACACGACGATCTGAATTACCTTCACGCAAGACAGGGTTCACCGCACTACCCAGCACCTTGGCATAACGTAGCTTGATGCTGGCTTCTTCATCGTTGGCAGGATCTTCGGGAAAATCAGGGATATCGTAACCCAGCGCCTGTAGCTCTTTAATTGCGCCGTGTAACTGAGGAATCGAGGCGCTGATATTAGGCAGCTTAATGATGTTGGCTTCGGGTGTTTTTGCCAGTTCGCCGAGTTCAGTCAGGGCATCGCTCTGTTTCTGATCTTCGCTCAGTTTATCCGGAAAATTGGCGATAATGCGCCCTGCCAGAGAAATATCACGTGTTTCGACCTCAACACCTGCAGCCTTCGCATAGGCCTGCACAATCGGCAAAAAGGAATAAGTAGCTAAAGCGGGGGCTTCGTCGGTTTCGGTGTAGATAATCTTCGATGTAGGCATTGTCTTTGTCTCTGGTGTGATTCTTTGAAAATACGTAGCAAAATAAGCGGGTGATTATAGCAGAATGAAGCAGGCTTCACGCCTCCAGAAATCCGCTATCATAAGCACATGTCCAGACAGGTTTACATTCACTTTCACGGTGCACTCAATGACTTCCTGAAGCCAGATCGGCGTGACACGGGCTTCGACCATGAGCTGATGGAAGCAAGGTCGGTGAAAGACCTCGCCGAATCCATCGGCGTGCCGCACACGGAAATCGACCTGATCATGGTCAATGCAAAATCCGTAGACTTTGATTATCTAGTTCAGGGTGGTGATCAAATTAACCTGTATCCCGTAATGAAACCCTCACTCACTCAATCCCTGAATATTACGCCGCTCAAACATTGCCAGCCAGCACCGTTAGCAATTCCTCGCTTTGTGCTCGATGTACATCTGGGACGACTCGCCGCTTATCTACGCATGCTGGGTTTCGATACGCTCTATCGTAATGATTTCGATGACCCTGATCTGGCGAACATTTCAGCTGATGATCAACGCATCCTGCTTAGCTGTGATCGGCAACTACTAATGCGTAAACAGGTCGATCACGGTTACTTTGTTCGATCAAGGCAACCTCAACAACAATTACTGGAAATCCTGTCACGCTTTAATTTATACAATAAGCAAAAACCGTTTACCCGATGCATACACTGCAATGGAAAAGTATCGCCCGTGAATAAACAGGAAATAGAAGACCTACTATTGGCTAAAACAAAAAAGTATTACAACGATTTTTTTCAGTGCGAAAGCTGTAAAAAAATATACTGGAAAGGCAGTCATTATTTAAAGATGCA
>JAGLQT010000201.1 GCA_023136715.1 Gammaproteobacteria bacterium
TATGGCCACTGAAACATTTAATATCAGAAACATATTTTTGCTTTGTTTCTGGTAGTCAGCGATTTGTTTTTTATGTTTGCTCATTTACTTTCTCCTGTTATCTGTTGCCAGTCGGCCAAAGCCAGACAATTCATGTGTCCGCTTTCCCGCAGTGAATTGTTTGCGGGGCGCGAATAATATACTGGCTGCAAGCATTATGCCAGCTAATTGAGAATAATTATTACTACCTTTCGTATTGGGATCATATAAAAATCAATAGCTTAGAGAAATAGAGAATTATTATATTTGTGTTAGGTTTAGCATTTACGCTGCAAAATAGGGCGTTTTTACAAGTGCCTCGTCAACGGTATAAGATGCGTGTGTATTGAACTGGATTCCCCTAGAATCAGATAACAATAAAAAACAAGCAGGAGAGCGGCATGCGTACAATCTTGGTTCTCAACGCCAAAGGCGGTTGTGGAAAAAGTACCATTTCAACCAATCTGGCTAGTTACTATGCTTTCGAGGAAGAGAAGAAAGTGATCCTGGCTGATTATGATCCGCAGGGTTCGAGCCTGGCCTGGCTGGAAGCACGTGGTGAAGAGTGGCCGGCGATTGAAGGCGTAGCCGCATTCAAAGACAAGCTGCATCATGCCAGAGATACCGATATCCTGATTATGGACGCGCCCGCCAGAGTGCACGGCAAAGAGCTCACCGCCATGGTGCGCAAAGCCGACACCATCCTGTTCCCTGTTTTACCTTCACCGATAGATATGCGCGCTGCCACTGATTACATGAAAGAAGTGAGGGCCATCGGCAAGATCGAGCGTAAGGAAGCGAAAATTGGTGTCATCGCCAACCGTGTGCGAGAAAATACCATCATTTTCTCCGAGCTTTATGATTTCATCAAAAAGCTCAAAGTGCCTTATGTCGCCACCTTACGAGATACCCAGAACTACATCCGTGCCGAAGAGCGCGGTGTCGGTATTTTCGAGATGGCGCCGTCTCAGGTATACCAGGATCTCGAAAGTTGGGAACCGCTGACTAAATGGTTGCGTAGTAAGCGCAGTATGCCGGATAAGTAATAAAGCGTAGAATCCCCCGTGCTTATAAAAAAGCGAACATCGTGTTCGCTTGAGTCTGTTGCTGTATCAATAATTTATCGCTTTCATGTTTATCACTCCCGACCTGACTAAATTCAAAACCCTGTTCGCTGAAAAACTTCGAGCCATGTTATCGCCTGACGAGCTCGGTGCTTTCATATTAGTACTGGCGAACAGTATGCAGGACAAGCAATCACAGGTCGATTTGAAACAAGATGTGCTGGCCATGTTCGTCGAGCTAAATGGCAAGCTTAAAGATGGCGTTTTAAAAGGTACCGATGACGACCTGGAAGTGTTTGAAAAAATAAAAGAAAAAGGCATAGGTAAACTTTCAGCGTGGGAAAGCATCCCGCAAGGTGAATGGGAGTTATTATTTAACCCAATGCGTGGCTTACGACCTGCGCGAGCTTCATCAGAAAAAGTAGAAAATATTTTTGGTGAATTCGATAGTGATAAATTTCATTTTAATAAACCGTTTCTACGTCCCGAGATTTTATGGGAAGGGGAGTGGCTTGATGTTCAGCTACGAGTTCTCTATAACAAGTTTCCGTTTGCGCCGTTTCATTTAATTATCGTGCCCGAGCCGGATATTGAATTGCCACAATTTTTGCCTAAACAACATCACGATTTAATCTGGAAGTTGGTCGCACAGCAGGCGGATGTTTTTACCGGGTTCGGAATTGGTTATAACAGCATCGGTGCCTGTGCTTCGGTTAATCAATTGCACTTTCAGTCATTTATTCAGGAAGAAAAATTACCGATAGAAAAATCATTGTGGCAGCATAATAGTGGCCAGCATGTTTATCCTATGCGGTGTATTAAAACAACATCAGTAGATGAATGTTGGGCGGTGATTGAGCAATTTCATGCGGATAATCAACCGTATAATTTATTATATCGACAGGGTTGTTGTTATATTTTGCCGAGGCAAATGCAGGGTAGTGAGGTGGTTGCTGAACGAGTACAGGGTGCAGGCTGGATTGAGGAATGTGGGGTGTTTAATGTTGCCAGTAAAAATTATGGCAAGAATTTAACCGCAGAATTTTTGTATTCAGATTTGAAGAGTTTGTCTGTTGACGATTAGTTTATATATCTGTCATTCC
This sequence comes from Gammaproteobacteria bacterium, assembly GCA_023136715.1. Lineage (GTDB taxonomy): Bacteria > Pseudomonadota > Gammaproteobacteria > SZUA-229 > SZUA-229 > LH-M37. Next base: position 2,186 of record JAGLQT010000201.1, read on the forward strand.
CGCTAGAAGCACGTGGGGATGACGGAAGAAAGAAGCTAAGGTCTCTCCTTATTGTCGAGATGAGACTAGCTAAGCATCAACGAGCTTAGATTCGCCCGATTGCAATCCATCTAAATGCCACTCTCCAATACTCCACCGAATCAACCTCAAAGTAGGAAACCCCGCTGCTGCTGTCATACGCCTAACCTGTCGATTCTTGCCTTCTGAAATTTTCAATTCTATCCACGAAGTCGGAATATTTTTACGTTCACGTATTGGTGGCGTTCGTGGCCATAACCATTCCGGTTCATTGATGATTCTGGCTTTTGCAGGTCGCGTCATGCCATCTTTGAGTTTGACGCCCTGTTGTAATTGTTTGATTGATTCCTGTGTCACTTCACCTTCAACCTGCGCAAGATAAGTTTTTTCCAGCTTGTGTTTTGGATCGGTGATTTTGTTCTGTAACTTGCCGTCGTCGGTGAGGATGAGCAGGCCTTCGCTGTCGCGATCCAGGCGTCCTGCTGCGTAGACATTTTTTTCTTTTATAAAATCGGCCAGTGTGGCTCTGCCTTCATTGTCGGTGAACTGGCACAGAACATCATAAGGTTTGTTGAGCAAAATAATTTTGGACATGACTTATGAAACGGGTTGCAGATTCAGCCAGCGATTGCGGCGACTGGGTGCGGCGTTTAATAAATCAAACATGTCGTGCAGTGCAGCTTCGTTGATGCCGCGCCAGCGTAGGTCTTGTTTGGGACCTTTGAAGTCTGCGTCGGTGATGATAGTGGTGAGCAGTTTGTTTCTGGGCAGCATTTCCTGGTGTTGTTCAACCAGTTCCTGAATACGTTTGGATCCGCGGAATTTCATTTTCGAAATGTTGTCGATGTTGTCGAGTATGTCTTCAATGCTGGGAAATTTTTTCAACAGGTTGGAGCCCATTTTGTAACCAACGCCAGGGATGCCGGGGATGTTGTCGATTTTGTCGCCAGTGAGGGCGAGCAGGTCAGCGATCAGTTCGGGATGTATGCCGAAGCTTTTTTCAACATCGCGGTAGTGCATGATTTTGTCGCGAGCATAATCCCACCAGAAATCGCCGGGTCTCACTAGTTGCGCGAGATCCTTGTCGGCGCTGAGTATGGTGATGGCATAGCCTTCGCTGCGTAATCTCGTGGCCAGGGTACCAATGATGTCGTCGGCTTCGAAGCGGTTGCTGGAATAATCGGCGATACCAGCAGCGCGGCAGAAATCGCGGCAATGTTTGAACTGGTTTTTTAATTCGTCGGGTGTCGGCGGGCGATTGCCTTTGTATTCGGGGAATATCTCGCGGCGGTAGGAGTTGGTCTGTTTGGCATCAAAAGCGCAGGCGATATATTCGGGTTGCTCCATTTCGATGAGTTGCTGCAAAAATTCGGTAAAGCCGTAAATGGCGTTGGAAGGTGCGCCGTTGGCATCGACAATATCGTCAGAATAAGCATGCCAGCCACGGTAAATGTAGATGCTGGAGTCGACCAGATAAGCGCGTTTTTGGTTATTGTTGGTCATTGTGGGCATTCTACCTTGGTGTGGCCGAATGTAAATTCGGCAGATGTTTATAGTCTGCTCTTTTAATGCTTGGATTATGTATGTATTATCAGCGCATATTGTCACAGCGAAATGTCGTATAAATGTCACAACTTGATAAAAAAGCAATTATTGATCTTTCTAAGAAAGGCAGTCGCCTTTTTCGTAGCGGGCAGTATGAGGAGGCCAGGGAGGCTTATCTTAAGGCGCATGAAATGGATCCAGATAATCCCTATGTGCTTTCGGGTCTGGGCGATGTCTACCGTAAACTCTGTCGTTTCGAGGAATCCGGTAAATACTACGATGCGGTATTGAAGATCGATAAAGACAACGTTTTTGCCTTGCGTGGTGCGGGTGATGCGCGTCGTGGCCTGCAAAATCCCGAGCAGGCAATTCCTTTCTGGTTGCGTTATCTTGAAATAAATCCCCGCGATAGTCATGTCATGGTGCGGATTGCTGATGCCTTCCATAAGATGGGGCAGGATGTAGATGCTATTTCTGTGTATGAGGATGCGCTGGCTATCAGCAGTGAGGATCCTTTCGCTTTGTTAGGTTTAGGTAATTTGTATTACGCCAGTCATCAGGATGACAGGGCATTGCAGTGTTTTGAACGCTTGTTGAAGGCTAATAGTCATAACGTAGTTGTGATGACCATGACGGGTAATTTGTATCGCAGGCGCATGGAGTTTGATCGCGCTATCGAAAATTACAGGAATGCGCTGGAAATTGAACCTAATAATAGTTTTGCTCTATTCGGTATGGGTGATTGTTTCCGTGGCCACAAAGACATGGAGCAAGCTGTCTTCTGGTGGGAAAAAATCCTCCAGCTGGAACCAGAAAACCAGGCTTTGCGATCTCGCGTTGGTGATGCACAGATTATCCTGGGGAATCTGGATGAGGCTGTTGGTAATTTTAATCACTGTTTGAGTGTGGGCGAAGATATTTTTGCTTACATAGGCCTGGCTCACGTGGAAAGGGAAAGAGGTGATTTCCAGAAGGCGATCACTTTTTGTGAGAAAGCATTGCAGATTGATAAAACTCACCCACGCATACTGAGTGAATTAGCAGGCATGCAAGAGGCTGCAGGTGACCTTGAAGCCGCTCAGGCAACTCGCGAATTGCTTAAACTGTAGTTTTTGACGCTAAATTCGGCGTCTACCCCTTAATTTCTCCCGTTATGGTGCTTAAAGCACTATAATACGCGGCCTTATTTCATACCCAACCGAGAATACTGTGAGCGAAAAAATCCGCAACATCGCCATTATTGCCCACGTGGACCATGGCAAAACTACGCTAGTTGATAAATTGCTGGAGCAATCTGGCACCCTGGATGAGCGTAAAGCGCCCGGCGAGCGGATCATGGATTCGAACGATCAGGAAAAAGAGCGTGG
>JAGLQT010000202.1 GCA_023136715.1 Gammaproteobacteria bacterium
CAGATTTTTATTAACCTGCTAAACAATGCTGTTAAATTTACAGAACAGGGTAGCGTCACCCTGAGCATTAAAGTAATTGAAAAATATGATGATACTGTCAATTTGCTTTTTTCGGTGATCGATACAGGCATAGGTATACCCGAAGAAAAAGCACACCTGCTATTTGATAAATTTTCACAGATTGATTCCAGCCTTAGCAGGAAGCATGGTGGCAGCGGGCTTGGCCTGGCTATCTCCAAAAAACTCGTTGATGCCATGGGTGGTGAAATAGGGTTTAGAAATAATCCTGATAAAGGTTCAACTTTTTATATTTCATTGAAACTATTGATTGCACCAGAATCATCTATAGATGATCGTAATGATGATTCATATGAAAGCCAGATTTCATCTGGATTATCAATTCTCCTTGCAGAAGATAATCGAATTAATAGCTATGCGGCAAAGACACTGATGGAACAGGATGGTCATACTGTGACTGTTGCAGCTGATGGCGAAGAAGCTGTCGATGCAGTCATCAATTCAGATAAAGCCTTTGATGTTATTTTAATGGATATTCACATGCCAAAAGTTGACGGCATAGAAGCAAGTAAACGCATCAGAGCATTAAAAGATAAAGATAAAAGGTCGATTCCGATCATAGCTTTAACTGCAAACATCCTACAAGACGAGAAACAGAAATGTTTTGAAGCAGGAATGAACAGCTTTATCACCAAGCCATTTATCCCTGAGAAATTAAATACTGAAATGGCAGCTCTATTACGTGCAGATAAAAACTGCTAGTACAATCATTGCAGCAGCCTGCGTTAACAATGCTTATTAAATAAATACTCTGGGATATTCTCATGAATTTAAGAATCATAATTACCGCCGTCATACTCACAATTACTTCTATCAGCCATGCCGGCTGGTTTGATGATCTGGTCGATAGTGGTAAAGATAAAATCGACGAGGTTCAAGAAAGCAACGCCAGCACAGCAGTAACTAGCGCACTCAGTAACGAAGACATTGTCGCGGGATTAAAAGAAGCACTGAATAAAGGCGCCAGCTATGCTGTAGACAGTCTGGGCAAAACTGATGGATTTCTAAAAAACACCGATGTAAAAATACCCATGCCTGAAAAACTTGGCAAAGTTGAATCAATTTTACGCAAGGCCGGTAAAGAAAAATACGCTGATGAGTTTGTTACCACGATGAATCGTGCGGCTGAATCTGCCGCGCCATTAACGTTAAACATCATCAAACAGGGCATTACCGACATGAGCATCAACGATGCTAAAAACATCCTTCAGGGCCCTGATGATGCTGCCACACAATACCTGAAAAAATCCGGCAGCGACAAACTTAAGGCAAAGATTTCACCTATAGTAAAAGAAGCTACATCCAAAGCAGGCGTTACAAGCGTGTACAAAAAAATGTACAGCAAACTCGGCTATGCAGGAAAATATATAAATATGGAAGATTACAATATAGACAACTATGTCACGCAGAAAACTATGGATGGCCTATTCACAATGATTGCGAAAGAAGAAAAGAAAATTCGTGATAACCCTGCAGCAAGAACCACTGATATATTAAAGAGCGTGTTTGGCCCTAATTAATAAATACCGAGTAAGCTTGATTTTATTATTAACAATAAAACACCAGTAACGGTCATCCTAAGCGCAAACAGCATTGAGTCTTTACTTGTTACTTCAACAGGTTTTCACCACGAAATATGAGATATAACAGGCCGGCAACACCAAAAATTATAAAAGCAGCCATAAACATCCAATAATCATATCCAGGATCCAGATAATAATCAGGAACACCGATTAAAAACTTCAACATGAATAAAATAGTTGTCGCCCAATAAGCCGACACACCCATTACAGCCGCTGTTGTTAGTAACGACCAACGCTTCTTTAAAACAAGACCAATAATAGAAGCTGCAATTAATGGCAGATAAATAATAGTATCACTGGCACCAAAAGCACGGTTAACCTGAACACCAAATTTTCCAACCTCTTTTATATCTTCCTGCAAGCCAAGCTGCACAGCAAAATCATAATTTATCAGCGCCATCGTCTGCCCCATGAAGAGCAATATAAATGATACAGACAGGAAGCCAATGATGAGCCAAAATGCAAAAGGACGTTTTATGTTTTTCATTCTATACCCTCTTAATGCTTTAGACGCCTGAGATCACCACTTCTAATATTAC
>JAGLQT010000203.1 GCA_023136715.1 Gammaproteobacteria bacterium
ACCGCTGAGCTACACCCGCCTTTTTGTCTTCCTGACTCGGTATTAATTTCCTGCTCTTTGACAACTTTTATTATCTCTAAATCGAGTTATTGCCGCTGCACGTCTAAGCAGGTCGCTATTCTAGCGATGCACACCTCCCTGTCAAGCTGAAACCTGTACTAATACTGATTTTAATTTTTATCCTGCGTTTTTTATGGTGCTCCAGGCGGCGATCAGGTAGGTGATCATTGAATACAATGTAAGAATCGCTGACCAGACGACGAGGACGATGCCGATGGTGAATATAGGGAGATCGAACAGATCCTGACCGTAGATGAGGAAGCCCAGCGCCCATAGTTGTGCGAAGGTTTTGGCTTTGCCTGCAAATGAGACTACGACGATGTCGTCCTTGCCCTGTGTGGACATCCATTCGCGCAGTGAGGAGATGATGATCTCACGGGCGATGATGATGATGGCTGAGAAAAGTAACCAGTTGTTGTCGTGATATTCTGCGACGAGCAGCACCAGTGCAGAAATAACCATGAGCTTGTCGGCCAGTGGATCGAGGAAGGCGCCTAGTGGTGATTGCTGGTTGAGTTTTCGTGCCAGATAGCCGTCGAACCAGTCGGAGATACCGGCGATAAAAAAGATGCTGGTAGCGTAGACGTGGGCTTCAGGATGATCCCAATAAAACACAAAGATAAAGACGGGAATGATCCCTATACGGAACAGTGTCAGGGTATTTGGGATATTTAAGTTCATTTTTATTTAAAGAATCTGCTTTTAATATACTTGTTATCTTATTGATCTATATGAAATTCATCATAGATAGCTTGCGCCAGCTTTTTGCTGATGCCGGGTATCTTAGCAAGATCTACCACGCCCGCGCGGGTAATCCCCTGTAATCCGCCAAAATGTTTGAGCAGAGTTTGTCGTCGTTTGGGGCCGAGACCGGCAATATTCTCCAGCGGGGATTCACGGCGGGTCTTGCCGCGTTTTGCTCGATGGCCGGATATGGCGAAGCGGTGAGCCTCATCACGGACCTGTAGAATGAGGTTGAGTGCCGGTGAATCAAGAGTTAAATGTAATTCTGGCCGTCCATCACTGAACACCAGTTTTTCCAGCCCAGCCTTACGCCCTTCCCCTTTGGCAACACCTATCAGCAGTACAGAAGTAAGCTCCCGTTCATCAAGCACTTCGATGGCCTGTTTGAGCTGACCCTTGCCGCCATCGATAAAAAGAATGTCGGGAAGTTTTTGGTTATCCTGCCCTGCTTTGCGAAAGCGACGCTTAAGCGCCTGACGCATGGCGGCGTAATCATCGCCACCGGTGATACCTTCTATGTTGTAACGGCGGTAGTCGGTTTTATAAGCACCCTCAGGGGTCATCACCACACAGGATGCCATGGTGGCTTCGCCCTGCGTATGGCTGATATCGAAGCATTCCAGTCGTGTTGGGATGCTATCTAGCTGTAGTAGCTCCTGCAGGGCTTCAAAACGCTTCATTAGGCCGGTGCGTGACATCAATCGTGTGTTGAGTGAGTTACTGGCATTGGCAGTGGCCATTTCCAGCCAACCAGCGCGTTCACTGCGAACCTGTGTGCGTAATTTGATTTTTCGCCCTGCCTGTTCGCTGAGTACTTCCTGTAGCAGCTCAAGTTCGTTGGGCACGGCGGAGACGATGATTTCCGCAGGTATCTCACGATCAAGATAAAACTGAGGAATGAAGGCAGAAAGAATGGCTTCGGCCTCAATCGATTCGGGCAGTGAGGGATAGTAATTACGATTGCCCAGATTCAGGCCATTGCGAATATAGAAAACGGTGACACAGGCCTGCCCGCCTTCGGTGGCACAGGCGATGACGTCGATGTCGCCTTTTTCTGCGCTGATGTTTTGTTGTTCGGCAATTTTTTGCAGGTTGCGGATCTGATCACGAAAAGTCGCAGCCTTCTCAAAATTTTGCTTGTTGGCCGCTTTTTCCATCGCTGATACCAGCTCGTTGATGATTTGCTGGCTTTTACCTTCCAGGAACAGCATCGCGTGATGCACGTCCTGCTTGTATGCATGCTCTGAGATATAACCGACACAAGGTGCAGAACAGCGCTGAATTTGATATTGCAAACAGGGTCGTGAGCGATTTCTGAAATAGCTGTCTTCACATTGGCGAATTTTGAAGGTACGTTGTAATAAGTTGATGCTTTCTCTAACTGCACCCGCATTCGGATATGGCCCAAGATAGCGCCCCGGTTTTTTGCGTGCGCCTCGGTGCAAGGCCATGCCGGGATAGGCTGTAGTGTCAGAAACATAAATATAGGGGTAACTTTTATCATCACGCATTGAAATGTTGTAGCGTGGATGGAATTCCTTGATCAGATTGCTTTCGAGAATCAGCGCTTCACCTTCAGTATGCGTAACCATGACTTCGATATGATTAATATGCGTAACCAGTACCTGTGTTTTGGGTGACAGACCGGTGTTACGGAAATAGCTGCTCAACCGATTTTTCAGATTTTTTGCTTTACCGACGTAGAGGATTTTGTCCTCGGCATCGTACATTCGATAGACACCTGGCTTGGTGGTGACGGTTTTGAGAAAACCTTTGGAGTCGAAGGCTTGCGTCGATTCGCCATTCATCGGTTTAGCAGCGTTTGTGCTCGTTTAAATACTTTTTCAAACATCGGCGTGGTCAGGCGTTTGGTCTGTGTATTGTAGCGTGAGCAATGATAGCAATCGATGAGTACGCCGCGTTCGAGTTGATGTTCTACGGCGTGACCAAAACTGTAATCGCTCTGTTTCAGGCCCAGGGCTTTGATCACCGCTTTGTGCGCGATGCCGCCCAGGGCAACAATGACATGATTGCTGGGTAAATCCTCGAGTTCCTGTGCCAGCCAGGTGTTACAGGTGTTAACTTCAGCACCTACCGGTTTATTTTGTGGTGGCAGGCATTTCACCGCATTGGTGATGCGGCAATTAGGCAGTTTCAAACCATCATCAGCCGAGGTTGATTCAGGGGCACTGGCAAAGCCATATTTGTGCAGGGTCTGGTACAGCAGAATGCCAGCGTGATCGCCGGTAAAAGGTCGGCCTGTGGCATTGGCACCGTGCATACCGGGGGCTAAGCCTACGATACAGAGCCGTGCATTTTCATCGCCGAAAGCGGGTACAGCTTTGGAAAAATAATCAGGGTATTGCTTGCGGATATCTTTTAGAAACTGGGCTAATCGAGGGCATTTTTTGCAATTGGGATCAAAGCCCTTCGGTTTTTTTCTAGTCATTATTAACTTCAGGTATTAAATGTAACTTATTGAAATTAGAGGCTATTCAAGCAATGAGGTATCTAGCAGACCATTCTTGAGTGCAAAATGTAACATCTCAATATCAGAGTTAACATCCAGTTTTTCGTGAAGACGTTTACGGTAGGTGCTGATTGTTTTGGGGCTGAGACTCAGTGTTTCAGAGATGGCATTATTTCTTTTGCCCTGTGCGATCATCATCAGCACCTGTAGTTCTCGTTGTGAGAGCAAATCGATGTGATTCTTCTCACCGGGTAATGCTGACAGGGCGAGCTGCTGGGCAATATCTTTGGCTATGTAACAACCGCCTGCATGCACATCGTGTATCGCCGTGAGCATTTCATCTACTTTATTACCTTTGGATAGATAACCTCTGGCACCACCACTGAGCAATCGCTTGGGCAAAGAGCCATCACTGTGCACAGATACGACAATAATGCCGATATTTTTCCAGCTTTTCTGGATGCGCTGTGTTGCTTCTAAACCACCGATGCCCGGCATGTTGATGTCCATCATGATAATGTCCAGTGCATCGCCATGGCTACGGCAATAGTCGATAGCTTGCTCGCCACTGCTGGCTTCGGCTACGACTTCAATTTTATCCTGACTGGATAAAAGGCTTTTAATACCATGACGAACTAGGTCGTGGTCATCAACAACCATGACTTTTATTGGCGGATTTACTGGGCTCATAAGCTTTCTACTTTATCACATAGAAATGTGATCGCTAACTTATCATCTTTTATGGACTCGAAAATATTCTTGATGTTTATATTACTATTACGGTTGATCAGATACCGATTCCGTCACAGTTGTTGAAATACTTATGAAATGGGTACCTAAGCCCATAGATTCATAGGCTACAGACATGTGTCATTTATGAATTGCTTCTAAACAAACGGTAGTAATTATCTTTTGATATTTGTGCGATGTGTTCAACACTGGTATTGCGAACTTCAGCCAGTGTTTCTGCTACGTGACGTACCAATGACGGCCAGTTCTGTTTGCCACGGTGTGGTACAGGAGCAAGATAGGGAGAATCGGTTTCGATCAGCAGTTTGTCATCGGGTACATGTTTGGCGACTTCCCGTAGTGCACCTGCATTTCTAAACGTGGTGATGCCTGAAAAGGAAATCATAAAACCGAGTTCCAAAGCTTCTTCTGCAAAGGCCATGGTTTCTGTGAAACAGTGAATGACGCCGCTGCATTTTTCTGCATTCTCGCTACGTAATATTTTGAGTGTATCTTCACCCGCATCGCGTGTGTGTACGATGATGGGTTTATCAAGATCGTTGGCCACCTGGATATGGGTGCGGAAGCGTTCCTGTTGCACCTGGGTATCACCCTTGTGGTAATAATAATCGAGACCGGTTTCACCGATGGCGACAACCCTGGGGTTGATTGCCAGTGATTTTAAATGCTCCGCAGCCAGTGGTGTTTCCATATCAGCCATAGGATGAACACCGACCGAAACAGAGATTTGCGGATAGTCTGCGACCAGCGCCAGCATGTTGGGATATTTTTCGAGATTAATGGCAACACAGAGCATGTGTTCGATGCCGGCATCGGTGGTTTTCTGGATTAGGGTATCGAAGCTACCGTCAAAATCGGCAAGGTCTATACAGTCCAGATGACAGTGTGAATCTACAAACAAGGGATACAGCGTTCTGTGGAATATTACATCGTATGTGTAATACGATCAGCCTTCATAGCACCTGCCAGGTGTGTTTCAATTTTATTACGAGTCTGGCCTTTATCCTGCGGTGCGAACTGTACACCAATACCTCGCGCCCTGTTACCTTGTGCGCCCATGGGGGTAATCCAGATGATCTTGCCAGCAACAGGTAAACGGTCGCCATCTTCCATCAGTGTTAACAACATGAAGACTTCATCGCCCAGGGTGTAGTCTTTGTTCGTGGGGATGAATAAGCCACCATTTTGCACATACGGCATATAAGAGGCGTAAAGAGATACCTTGTCTTTAATGCTAAGTGAAAGCATACCGGGGCGTGCATTGCTTGCGCTCATAGTGCTGATCCTTTGTGTATCAAGTTCTTCATAAAGAGTCCCATGATATTAGCAGATTCTCCCAGATTAATTGAAGATTCAGCGCAATAGTTTCTTTGCGAATATAGCTGATAACCAGGTCGTGATAGGCGAAAACTCGTTTCAAATCAGACTTTTGTGCCAGTTTCTGCAACTGTGGGCGATTTTTTTCATTGATGACAGGACTATTGAGTTCGGTATTTTTCAATTTCACCAGGTCATTCACCCAGTCCAGTAGCCAGCCCAGGCTGATCTCTTTGGGCAAGTTAGCCAGTTTAGCGGCATAGGCTAATGAAGATTCGCCGTTCAGGCTCGCTAGCAGTGCTTTAGCGAGCAACTCACGCTGTTCCATGGTTTCTTCATGCTGGTTCAAGGCGATAAGTGGTGCACCATGTGCGTATTTCAGTGCGATTTCAGGTGACTTGAGCCCCTGTGCCTGCAACCACGCTAAGGCAACCTTCTCGCTGGGCATTGGGAACCGCAATGACTGACAGCGGCTTCTAACCGTAATAGGCAGACGATGAGGCCGTGAGCTAACAAGAATGAGCAGGGTTTGAGCACCAGGCTCCTCTAGCGTCTTAAGCAGGGCATTAGCTGCTTGCACGAGCATCTTGTCAGCATTTTCAATAATGGCGACACGGTAGCCCTCGTATTGGCTGGACGTTGTTAATTTATTGCAAAGCTTGCGGATCTCATCAATACGAATATTGAGTACCGGTTTTTTACTTTTTGTTTTTTCTGGTGGAACGGGCTTTAGGTACGTTAAATCTGGATGCGTTTGTGCCGCAATTAAGTGGCATGAATTGCATGAACCGCAAGCCTCTCCGTTTTGTGTAGGCTGATCACACAATAACGAGGCAGATAACGATTGTGCAAAGCCAGACTTACCGCTGCCCTCCTCACCGTATAACAAAATGGCATGAGGCATACGCTGAGCCTGTTTCAGCTGCATCATCTTGCGCCATTGTTCCTGTTGCCATGGATAAATCATTGCTGTGCCTTAGATAATTTCTCTGTCTTGCAGCTGCTGCTTAATTTGCTGCTGTACCTGTTCAAGCGTCAGACTGGCATCAACCGTACAGATTCGACCGGGATGTTGTTTAGCCAGACCAAGGTAGGCATTGCGAACGCGCTCAAAAAAATCATTCTTTTCTTTTTCTATACGATCGGGTGCACTACGTTTGCCGGCCCTTTCACGACCGACCTCAACAGGCGCATCCAGTATGATAGTTAGGTCCGGCCTCAAATCGCCCTGCACCCACGCCTCAAGGTCAGCGATCTTTGAGATATCTAGCTGGCGGCCACCACCCTGGTAGGCGTAGGTGGCTTCTGTGAATCGATCACAGAGCACGTACTGCCCTGCATCCAGGGCTGGCTGTATGATTTTCTTGATGTGTTCAGCACGTGCGGCAAACATCATCAGCAATTCAGCATCATCACTCATCTGCTCATCAGAATGTTGCAGCAGTAATTCGCGCAGCGACTCACCCAGAGGTGTGCCACCGGGCTCGCGGGTAACAACACACTGCTTACCGGTTGCTTCGAGCAATGCTTGAATATAATCGCGGTTACTGGTTTTGCCGACACCTTCAATGCCTTCAAGCGTAATAAATTTACTCATATTATTATTTTTTTCTTTGGTATTTATCGACGGCTTTATTATGTTCGACTAGTGTACTCGAAAACTTATGCCGGCCCGAATTATCACTAAAAGCGACAAAGTAGAGGTAATCGGTTTTTGCCGGGTGCATGACAGCTTTGATAGCGCCCAGGCTCGGCATTGCAATTGGCGTTGGTGGCAAGCCATTTCGAGTATAGGTATTGTACGGTGTATCTTTACGCAAATCTCTAAAGCGTATATCACCCTTATAATTTTCACCCATGCCGTAAATAACCGTCGGATCAGTTTGCAGGCGCATATTTTTACGCAAGCGATTGATAAAAGCGCCAGCGATCAATGCTCTTTCTTCCTCAACGGCGCTTTCTTTTTCAACAATGGAAGCGAGAATTAATGCTTCGTAAGGCGATTCAAATGGTAAACCCTGATCTCGTTCTTCCCATAGATCATGAAGATGTTTTTTCATATACGTATGTGCGCGCTTTAGCACATCAATATCCCTGGTGTTTTTATGAATGTAATAGGTTTCTGGAAAAAACAAACCTTCGGGATGGTCATAACTGATTTCTAATAATTGAAGAACTTCTTGCTGAGTTAAATCACCCAGTTCATGGCTTATCGCTTCATGATCTTGAATAGCCTGCATGAATTCTTTAAATGTCCAGCCTTCGAGCAATTGCAAAGCGTATTGACGAACACGTCCCGAGGTAATGTCATCCAGTAATGCCGACAAAGTAGTACCGGGATTAATGACATACTCACCCACCTGTAATCGCTTTGCATCACCATTTAGTCGCGTCCAGAAAATCAGTAGTTTTGGACACTTAACAAGATCGTATTGTTCTAACTGTTTGGCGAGACTGCGTATTGTTGCGCCCGGCTTTAGTTCAATGGTTTTGCTTTCTGACAATATATTAGGCGTATCCATGGTCTGCCTGGTGATTACATAAAGCGAAACCATGGCCACTAGCACAAGAAAAAGTGCAGCTATTACTATATTAAATTTAGTTAGACGTATTTTCATTGCGCACATATCCGCTGTTGCAGAGCCTGAGACAGTTGTTGTGTCATCGAGCCAACTTCATAAATATTATTTCCCAGTGAGCTAATTGGCCAGATTCCAATAATGCTATTACACACAAAAACTTCATCCATATTTTTTATATCGTCTTTTTTGATATTCGTAACATGAGTCTCAATACCCTGCTCTTGCGCAATAGCTAATATTTGCTCACGAATAATACCGTTAACACCACAATTTTCTAATGAAGGCGTGAGCAGCTGATTATTTTTAGAAGCAAATACATTGCTCATAGTACCTTCGATAATATTGTTTGAATCATCAAGCATGAGACCTTCCTGATATTCATCACGCCATTCATTCCTTGCTAGCACGTTATCCAGCCTGTTCAAATGTTTGATACCAGCTAGCGCAGAATTTTTTGATATAGGGTGCTGGCAGAAACAGGCTTTGATTCCATGTGAATTAAACTCGTCTGAATATTGCGGCAAATCACCAATAACAACGATACGCGTTGTTTTCTGTGGTGACGGGCTTTGATAGCCACGCTGACCCTGACCACGCGTCAGCATTAGTTTAACAACGCAGTTATTGATACTGTGTTGTTTCAGTATAGCCAGCACATCTTGTTTAAAATTATTTATGGCGATTGATTCAATGCTGAGTTTCTTAGCGGCATTTTGCATGCGCTCAATATGTTCATCCCATAACTGTAGACTTCCTTCTACACAGGCAATAGTTTCAAATAAGCCATCACCGTAGTGCAAACCTCTATCCATAACGGAAAGATGCTCAGATGAAATTCCATTGATGCTTATATGTTGCATATCACAAGTTTAAATTAAAAATATCGACAAGGCCTTTGGCTTTGGCGCGAGTTTCTTCCAGCTCTCGTTGCGGATCCGAGTCGGCAACAATGCCACCACCGGCCCTGAAGCTGATTTTATTTCCAGCGCACATCATGGTGCGGATTAAAATATTCAGATCCATACTACCATCGCGATTAATATAACCTACAGAGCCGGTATAAGCGCCCCGCTGCTTGCCTTCCATTTCGCTCAATATTTCCATGCAACGCACCTTGGGGCAACCTGTAATAGTGCCACCGGGAAATACCGCTTTGATAACGTCAACCGGCGATAGCTGATCCTTAATAATACCCTGAACATTGGAAACAATGTGGTGCACGTGCTGGTAACTTTCCAGTGCCATGAGCTCATTGACTTTAACGCTGCCCGGCTTGCACACCCTGCCCAGGTCATTTCGTTCAAGATCAATAAGCATGATGTGTTCGGCCTGCTCTTTCGGATGCTCCAGTAGTTCTTTTGAGATGGCAGCATCATCATTGCCGGAGGTGCGAGGCCGTGTGCCGGCAATAGGGCGCGTTTCAACAATATTATTCCTGGATTGCACCAGACGCTCCGGTGAAGAGCTAATTAAGCTCGCATCACCTAATCGCGCGAAAGCGGCAAATGAGCCTGGATTGGATTTTGCGAGCGCATTAAAAATATCAACATCATCAGTACCCTCTTCAATATCCACTAGCCAGGGTCGTGACAAGTTTGCCTGAAAAATATCACCATCAAAGATGTACTGTTTGATTTTTTTCACCTGCGCCAGATATGGCTGCTCGGATGCTTCGTTGATAGCCTGGCAGTTTATTTTTGCTGGCGACTCTGTATTTGAAAGATTATTTATTGCCAGTACATCTTGCTCAATTTTATCCAGCAGATAGGCGTACTCATTTTCTGCAATCGCCGTTGTTGTATTTTCAAGGTGATCAATAATAATCGCGGCGGGACAACGTCGTGCTATCGCAACTGGAATATTATTGTTTGCAGCCAGCTCATCGGCTTCGGGAAGAACCAGCGTTGGCTCAACTTCCTGTGCAATTTCATAAGCCAGGTAAACAAACCAGCCGCCGGTGAAAGGTAAATCAGAATACTGTGGCTCGATTTTTTCTTTTTGCCAGATACCGTCAAGCGCATCAAGAAAGCCCGCGTTACCGTCCTGTAAATTCTCAGCGGTAAAACTCAGCGTTTGATTTTTATCGAGAGTTAAAGTTTCTTGTGGATAAGCAAAGAAAATATCATAGCGGTCACGCAATCGAGCATCACTGCTCGATGTGCTGACTAGCGCGTAGGGATAATCTTCAGGTCTGTTTTTGCAGAGTGCTGTTAAATCCAGATGATTTGAAAGCAATCGAGTCTGGAATGACATGCCCGCTGCCTTAGTCTGTCAGTTTCCTGAAAACCAGAGACCCGTTGGTGCCACCAAATCCAAATGAGTTGGATACAGCTACATCTATCTTCATGTCACGTGCAGTTTTAGGTACGTAATCCAGATCACAACCTTCGCTGGGATTTTCAAGATTGATGGTTGGTGGTGCAACCTGATCATGAATTGCCATCACAGAGAAGACCGCCTCAATACCACCAGCAGCACCTAGTAGATGCCCTGTCATTGATTTGGTTGAACCCACCGCAACCTTGTAGGCGTGCTCACCCAATGCCGCTTTGACTGCATTAGTTTCTGCAATATCACCCGCCGGTGTTGAAGTTCCGTGTGCATTGATGTAATCGACATCAGTGGCATTCAAGCCGGCATCTCTAAGTGCGTTTTGCATGCACTTGGCCGCACCACTACCATCAGCTATCGGCATAGTCATGTGGTAGGCGTCGCTGTTGTAACCGAAACCAGCAACTTCACAGTAGATTTTGGCACCACGGGCTTTGGCGTGCTCGTACTCTTCGAGCATCAATACGCCGGCACCATCACCTAAAACAAAACCATCACGATCCTGATCCCAGGGACGACTGGCCGCTTCAGGGTCATCATTGCGAGTCGATAAAGCTCTTGCTGCTGCAAAACCCCCAATACCTAACGGTGATGAAGCTTTTTCAGCACCACCAGCAAACATCACATCAGCATCACCATAGGCGATAATACGTGCTGCTTCGCCAATACTATGTGTACCCGTTGAGCATGCAGTAACCAGTGCGATGTTTGGGCCTTTGGTGCCATGCATGATCGAGAAATTTCCCGAAATCATATTGATAATAGAACCAGGTACGAAAAAGGGTGAGATCTTGCGTGGGCCGGAATCTTGCAACTTGCTATGATTGACTTCAATCATCGGAAGTCCGCCAATGCCTGAACCAATGGCTGTACCTATTCGGTCGGCATTCTCATCGGTGATTTCGAGGCCAGAATCGCGTAAGGCTTCATCCGCTGCTACCAGACCATAATGGATAAAGGTATCCATCTTTTTAAGATCTTTCTTAGCCACCACATGCGTGGCGTCAAAATTTTTGACAGTAGCTGCAATTTTAACGGAATAGTCAGTGGTATCGAATTCATCGATAGCGACCACACCACTTTTGCCAGCAACGATATTGCTCCAGCTCTCTTTTAGATTGAGACCTACGGGTGAAACAATACCCATACCGGTAACGACAATACGACGTTTAGACACTTTTTAGTACCTGCAATAAATAACAACAGCCACTAATGTGGCTGTATTGAACTAGCAAAACGACAGAAATTAATCTGAATGTTCGTTGATATAATCAATTGCTAGTTGAATGGTTGTGATTTTTTCTGCGTCTTCATCAGTAATTTCACACTCGAATTCTTCTTCCAGTGCCATTACCAATTCAACAGTATCCAATGAATCTGCACCAAGATCGTCAACAAATGATGCTGCATTTGTTGCTTGTTCTTCGGTCACACCTAGTTGTTCAATAACAATCTTGCGAACGCGTTCTTCAGCTGTGCTCATTTAATTTTCCTCATTATATTTGATCAGTCAGAACTGCGCGGTATTCTAGTGAATTCACGCACAGCAATCCAGTTAAATTATCAACTAATAATAACTATCTATTATTCTTATTATAAACAGTTAGTTACAATGTATATCTCACCTGTATTATCACTGTAAATTATGCCGTTTAAAATCAAAAACAGCCTATGGCATGTACATACCACCATTTACGTGCAGTGTTTCACCCGTAATGTAG
>JAGLQT010000204.1 GCA_023136715.1 Gammaproteobacteria bacterium
GATAGGTAGATTTCTGTCTATCCCTTGACGACTTACTGCCTTGTTAATATTTTCAAGTTGTTTTACAGGAAACCATTACTTCAGGCAAGGAATTAGTCATTGTGGATGATGTGATTCTCCAGTTTTGGCTAAATATATATTAATAACAGTGGGTTATGGTATGTGCAAACGTGCTTATAGAGCGTGTGTAGAATCTTGTGCGCATTATCAAAGCTTCTTTAAATCCGCGTTTGCGTTAATTTCAGCTGACAATGTGGCGGGTTAGCAAGAGGGGATAGGCAGAAAGTCGGATTGTCAGTTCAAGTAGCTTCGAGCATGTTTCCGTTTTCATCGGGGTAGTGAGTCGCAAAGATTTGTATTGGACAGAATGTGTATATGGCGCTCTGCTTCAACCATCCTCAATCCCACCCCAATAAGCTTTAAGCCGCTTCTCA
The DNA here is from genome assembly GCA_023136715.1 of Gammaproteobacteria bacterium. Lineage (GTDB taxonomy): Bacteria > Pseudomonadota > Gammaproteobacteria > SZUA-229 > SZUA-229 > LH-M37. The sequence continues at coordinate 435 of JAGLQT010000204.1, forward strand.
GAAACAGGAAACAACGTTTTCAATTCCTGCGCAAACAACGACACCCGGTATTCCTCCAACATCCACCGATAGTGCTCTAGTTGTTCAGAAACAATGTGCTGTTTTTCCAGTGTCTTATGACGTTTTAAATACGCATCCCATAAATTGGAAACCTGTAATCGATGTGATCGGTCACGCGTGGTATCGCCCTGGGCTTTGTCCAGTCGTTTGTTGATGGCGCTTAGATAACGTGGGTAGTGCTTTAGCCATTGCTTATCAATTTTTGTTAAAAAGTGATCGGGGAATAAATAAGCCAGCTGGTTCTGGATGTCGCTGACTATATCGAGCATTGTCAGCGGTGGATTTTTTAGTGATTTCTTGATGAATTTATATTGATCAAGAATCTCAGCGAGTAACTGGCACCATTCAGTGGCGGTATCCATTATCTCGCCGCGGCCTGTTTCGAGTGCTTTCTCGAATTGCTGCTGGCTAGTTAACGGCTCGCTCATAAAACACTGATTGACGACTACATGAATAATGTCCTGCTTTAAATCATCACAGCGGCCGAGGTCGGTGTATTTAAGGCAGAGTGTCTGAATGTTTGGAATATTGCTTTTAAGATGCTTTATCTGTGTACTCAGTGATTTGATGAATAGCTGTCTTAAACCTTTTTGTGTTTCTTCTTCGGCCTGCTGTTTTGAATTCAACAGGTGCAGGGAAACTTCTTTTCCTTTTTTTATTAGTGCGGGATAGGCGGTGAGTTTTAAACCGTGCTGTTTTATTTCAAAAGTCTGATCGAGCAGGTCTATCGCCTCGGCACCAACATTGTCCTGTTCAACGGCGTGAGATGCTCGCTTTTCGTTTGGACTGGACTTATCAGCCTGATTCAAAATCTGGCCACTATGACTGGCGATTGAATCACCGCCTGCCAGTTTTTCTTTCAGTGCTGGCAGGTCACGGCCTTCTTCAATGATTTTGCCTTTGCTGTCGATGACGCGGAAGTTCATAAAAAGATGACTGTCTACGCGGTCGAGTTGCCAGCTGTCATAAGGTATTTCAACGCCGGTCATTTTTTTCAGTTGTTTGGTCATGGCCGTGGCTAGCGGCGAGTTGGATACTTCCAGTGTTTCCATACAGGCGTCGGCAAAATTGGGTGCGGGTACAAAATTACGCCTGATCGATTTTGGCAGTGAACGGATCATGGCGATCATTTTTTCGTGCAACATGCCGGGTACCAGCCATTCACAATATTGCGGGTTGATTGCATTTAATGCGGCTAGTGGCGTAGTCAGTGTGATGCCATCTCGATGATGATTAAGATCAAAGTGATAGTCCAGCGGGTAGCTAATGCCACCCATATCCAGATGGTCGGGGAACTGCTCGCCGCTGATATGGCTAGCATCCTGCTGCATCAAATCCTGTTTGCTGATGAACAGGCGTTTTAATTTCTCCGGTTCATCCTTCTGACACTGTTTTAGCCAGGTCTCGAATAACACACCGTTATGAATATGTTCAGGAATTTGCTCGTCATAAAACTGAAACAGGATGACGTCATCGACCAGAATATCCTGACGACGTGATTTAGCCTCAAGTTTTTCCAGCTGGGCAATCAGTTTCTGATTGTGGATAAAAAATTCAGCCTTGCAGTTAA
>JAGLQT010000205.1 GCA_023136715.1 Gammaproteobacteria bacterium
GGATCAATCACATGATTACTGATGAGCAGAAAAAACAAATAGAGTCACTAACAACAGAAGAAATGCGCTATGAAATAATTCTTGGTCGTTTGCCACGCTCTCCGCATGATGAAAAATATGATCATTTAAAGGCATGTTATCAATTAAGAATCTCCGGCAATAAATCATCTGAAAGCACCAATACAAAACATGATTGGTATGGTTTTCCCCTCAGAAAAATTGCTGTAGGTACTATTTCAGCTTGTATTATTTTGGTTATTAGTAATTACTTTAATTTTAGCGCGTAGGTTGGGTTGAAGCACGAAACCCAACATCAATTAACCAATAATCATTGTTGGGTTTCATAAATTCAACCCAATCGACAAGAGCTGGATAAACTTAACAGGCTTTAATCATATAACGAGTAACCCAGTTCCATCTGGATAAGATACAGGCGCATATCGAGCTCCAGCTGGTGATAATTGCCCAGCATGTTGTTACATAAGCGGTAAAAAGCTTTGTTGTGTTCTTTTTCTTTTAAGTGCGCTAACTCGTGCACGACGATCATATTTAAAAATGCTTCCGGTGTTTTTTTAAATACCGCGCTCACACGTAGTTCATTTTTGGTTTTTAGCTTGCCGCCCTGATTGCGTGAAACGTAGCTATGCAGGCCAAGTGCGTTATGGACAACGTGCAGTTTGCTGTCGTAAACAATTTTGCTTAAGGGCTGTGATTTTTTCATGTGCTGGTTTTTTAGTGACAATACATAGTCACGTAAATCGCTGTCGTTGGCGACCTTATGCGGCTTTGGGTAGCGTTCAAGCAGGTATGTCGCCAGCTGGTCATTTTTTACCAGTGATTCCACCTGGGCGATCAGTGGGGGCGGGTAGTGAGTCAGGTATTTATGTATCGGCATAATATAAGCATTTGAACCAGATAGGCGATGATCTGGATATCATTTTATATGAATTGTAGTCTCGCAGGGTGGCATGCTTCACATGCTATGTTTCTTTAGAAAACCCCATTGATTGCTGGAATAATTAATGTACTATCAGTATCAACATTAATAAGGCATTGTTATTGATATGAAGCTCAAATCCAAAGCGTTACTGCTGCTTACCCCTGTGATATTAATCCCCATCTTGATGATAGGTACGGTTTCAGCGGATAAGTTAAAGGAAGCCACTGAGGCACGCTTAAACACCGGTATTACTACGCTGCTCGACCAGATTTCCCGCCATAGCTTTGATGCTGCATTTCTCGCAAAAGAAAAACAGGTAATGCTTTCACAAGCCGATACCAGCACAGAACAAACTGCAGCTAAAGATGAAGTAATTCGCCTTGACACCCTGGTCGATTTATCCAGCCTGGAGAACGTTGTAAACACCAATATCATTGGCGATACCGGCTATCTTCTGGTTATCGACGCTTTGGGTAAAATAGTATTTTTACCTAAAAGCATACCCCTGTCTTCTGCTGAAAATAATCTGCGCCTGCTTGGCGAGAAGGTTGCAATGGAAGATAGCGAGATGCGCACTGAAATCAAAGTTGATGGAAATATTGTATTTTCCTATCGAAAAGAACTGGCTTCCGGTATGAATGTGATTGCCTTTTTACCTGAAAATGACGTGCTCAATGCTAGTTATGACCTGAGCAAGACTGTTTTAGCCAGGACTATTCTGGTTGCTATTTTCGTTATTATTTCTGTTCTTATGTTTTTACGCTATCTGGTTATCAAACCAATTGATGCGCTAAATTCTGCCGCAGAGGAATTAAGCAATGGCAATCTTGATGTCGATTTAAATATCAACAGAAAGGACGAAATAGGCAAACTTTCAAAATCTTTTTATGAAGTCAGCAAAAAGCTGAAACAAACCCACGAAGAAGTTGACTATATTGCCAACCATGACAGCTTAACGGGGCTACCAAACAGGAGTTTGTTCAGTGATTACCTGGAAAACATACTCGCTATTGCTAACACTAAAAAACACGGAGTAGCTTTACTGTTCATCGTTTTTGATAATCTTAAGCAGATCAATGACAGCTATGGTCAGGAAGGCGGGGATAGTCTTTTAAAAGAAATGGCTTTGAGGCTTAATAACTCCTTAAGAAAGAACATCTGCGGCGCTAATGCTTTCCATGATAAATCCTATGACATAGTCTCCAGGTTTGGTGGCAATGAATTTATTGTTTTATTAGATAAAATTGAAGGACCCTGGGATGCGACGGTTGTTTCTGATCGCATTTTAAAATTACTGCAGAAACCGGTACTGCTAAATAATGATGAGCTACATATAGATTGTAGTATCGGCGCTACTGTTTATCCGGATGATTCTCTAAGCGCGCAGGAACTCATTAAAAATGCCGATATTGCAATGTATCGTGCAAAAGAGCGCGGTAAAAACCATTACCAGTTCTATTCAGATAAAACAGATACGGTAATGCACAGGCACTTAAGGATACACTCTCGTCTGCGCAACGCCATCGACGACAATCAATTCTTTATGGACTACCAGCCTAAATTTGATGCTGTTAGCGGTGATATTGTAGGCATGGAAGCGCTGATACGCTGGCAGGACCCTGAAGATGGATTAATTTCTCCTGATGAGTTTCTCCCCGTAGCTGAAGACAGCGGCTTAATCTCAGAAATAACAAAATGGGCGCTGCACAATGTCTGTAACCAGGCAAATGAATGGTATGCAAGTGGAAGATTAACTGACCCTGTAGCGGTAAAACTCTCTGCTATTGAGTTTAAGCGTTTTGATCTTTTAGCTGTGTTAACTAGCTGTCTTGAAGAAACAGAACTGCCATCAGGGCTACTTGAGCTTGAGCTGAGCGAGTCATCGCTATGCTCTGGTACAGATGAAGCGATTGAAATATTGACAGGCCTTAAAGAGCTTGGCGTTGGTATTGCGTTAAATAGCTTTGGTACTGGCTGTTCATCACTCAGTTATTTAAAACGATTACCGATTAATACACTGACAATTGACCAGTCATTTGTCAGTGAAATTAAATCACAGGACGAAAACTGCGTAATTGTTGATGCCGTTATTGCATTGGGACATGCTCTTGGTTTATCCGTTGTTGCTGATGGTGTGGAAACTGAGATGCAATGTGAGTACCTTAAGTCAAAAGGCTGTGATGCTATGCAGGGCTTCCTGTTTAGCAAACCTTTATCTATCGATGATATGACAACCAAACTCGATGAATTGCAAACTGCTGATTTATGACGCAGGAAAAAGTCTGCGACAAAGCTTTTCTTCTATAAAATACCCAGATGAAACAATCAAAAGTCAGCATTGGATTAATCAATCCCAAAAGCCCTGAAAATGTCGGTTCTGTTATGCGCGCTGCGGGTAACTATCGAGTCGAGAGTGTTTTTTATACTGGTGATCGTTATCAAAAAGCAGTAAAACGCGACCCCAATGCACCGTACATGAGTCGTAAGATCAGCGAAAATATTCCACTCTCTGAAGTTAGCTGCCTGATTGATGATGCCGCTGAGAATATGAGCATAGTGTGTGTTGAGCTGGCGGAGAATGCGATAGCCTTGCCCGAGTACCAGCACCCGCAGAATGCGTTTTATATATTTGGCCCCGAAGACAGTACCATTGGCCAGGATATTATCGACAGGGCAGATGCAGTGGTTTATGTGCCTACCGTCGGTTGCATGAACCTGGCCGCAACGGTGAACGTTGTGCTTTACGACAGGTTAGTCAAATCTGCTGAAAGATTTGATAGCAATGAACTGATTCGTCAGAGCCGGGATATTAATAATACGGTAAAGGCTGGTGCGTAGTTCATAGCAGTGATCAGCTAACCGTACTGTCATCCAGCCATTGAGCGGGCCTGTTTTCTACGTACACACCCAGATATTTGGCTGATTGCTCCAGAAATTTCATGCGAATGACATCATCAAAGTTCACTTCGTGCTTTGTTGCGACTTCTCTTATTGCTGGCATCTTGTTTACTTCTAATGCGGCTTTTTTCATTTTCATGTTAGTTACTCCTGTACTGTCCAGATAATACCTGAGTGTTTTACTCAGTAATTACAGTATA
>JAGLQT010000206.1 GCA_023136715.1 Gammaproteobacteria bacterium
ATGTGTTATGCTGCCTGCGCTTTCTGGCATTCACTAGCTCTCTCCGGCATTTCCTGTCTCACTAGCTCGTCATTGTTACTCCTAAGCTATTTACAGATAATTACACCTACTCATAACAAGAGAAAATACCAAAGATGATATTAGATAAGTTTCCAGCTGTTTTTTGCCGCGAGTCACGCTTCAAGTCTGTGATCTCGCTATTGTCTTTCTGTTTGCTGCTCTCGGTAGCGAGCATCACATCGGCTGCTGATAAAAATTATCTACGACTCGAAAAGAACAAGGAGTCTGATTTAAATGATCTCGATATAAAGTCAATTGGTGCCCTGATATTCGACAGGAATCTGGCAGGTCATCTCGATTTAATTTCTCGCCAATCAGATGTAATTGGCGATAGCTGGGCGCTGGATTTTGGCGGCGGTTATGTTTTTAGTGGCACAGCTTCGTTATATTTAGGCGTAGGTATTTCTTTAGATTACAACCTTGATACCGATGACTTTAATGACCAATATTATTCTGAAGCCGGTGTCGTGGTTGACGTTTCAAGATCATTAAGCATTACCGGCAGAATGCAGCATTTCTATAATCAACCGGATGATTACGAAGAGGTTGTTATGCTGGGTCTATTATTCAGGCACTAATTGATGCCAGAAAGAACAGGGCAGTAGAAGCAAGTCATTTATCTTTGCCTGAATTCTCAGTGTGTTATTTCAGACATGCTGTCGTTACAAAATTCGACCTGCAATTCGTAACGACCAGCTGCTTCTAGTTGTTCAAAACAATGATGTGCAGCTGTTTTTTTATTTTTCAAATTTTTAAATCATCGCCTAATAGGTGTGTTAGCACTTACCGTAAATATCTCATTTCCATTTTGGTCAAACGCCTGAAGGTTTGAAACAGCGACATCCTCAACACCAAGACCAGTTACATAAAGTTTAAGGTCGTGTAGGCTGGAGAAGCCAGTTGGTTTTGTAGGCATAATTAGCACTTTCGCTGTTGTTCCATCATCAGTCCAGTGTATATTCTTTTTTTCACTTGAAGGGTTTACCACAAATGCCGCCCCGGCAGTGTGTGTTATTTCTAATGACAAGGCTGTAGGTATTTCTGATCCTGAAAAATCAATTTGATAGTGACTTGATCTTTCCAGTGCTTTTAAGTCGCTAGATGTTAGATTAAAAGACGCTCCCCAGGGCCATTTGGCAGAAAACGGGTGGGGTGCACCAACGCCTGATACTATTTGGACAATAGCAGTGGCAGTTTCTAGTACCTCAGCCGTTGATGGGTCAATAGACTCCATAATAATATCAGCATGATCTATAGCCATATTGTCAGGCAGATTTATGAATACGCTTGTTTGCCACCAGTCATTATCGCCATCGGTATAACTAACATTAATTAGATCAGCGTTACTAACCCAAACGGCAGGATCCGACACGCGTGTTTCACGTGCTGAAATGATATTTGATAGTGGGTCGGGATACAGATTAATTACTGCACGTATGTTGGTATTACCAGGTGCGTACACGGTCTCTGTTCCATCGGCATCTGTAATAGTAACTCTTAGATTCTCCCGTGTGAATGTTTGCATCCTTCCCGCAGCTGCCGTTACAGTATCATTTGAACGAGCTATATGATTAAAGGTCTGGTAGCCCGCGCAACCCGTCAGATTCATCAGGAGTAGGGCTAAAAATATAGTCAGCGTTTTCATAATTAAGTACCTGTTTTTCAATCCATTATTTAATTGCTATTTATTACTGCATCAACATTTGTTGCAGTAAGATCATATCCTGCATATTAATCATACCATCGGGTGAACCAACAGGGTATATATCACCGTTGAGTAATTGCAGCGGTGTAGGTGTTGCAATCTCTCCCGTTACGATGCGCTGCATAATCAGTAAATCAGCCGCATTGAGTATACCATTTGGTAATGGGTTAGGCGCAACGTCACCTGATACTTCAGCAGATGTTAATGGGTCAGGGTCAACATCTGACCAATATAAATACCTGCGTTTGTTATAAGATCACCGTTATCGATTTGATTCATTGAGCAAAACAGATAAACAGGATTAAGTATGGCTTCAGGTTCTAAAAAAGTAATTTATGCGGCACTTGTCGGCAACGCACTCATTTCAATCACCAAATTTGTGGCCGCATCATTAACCGGCAGTTCGGCCATGCTCTCTGAGGGCATTCATTCGCTGGTAGATACTGGCAACCAGTTCCTGTTACTACACGGGCTCAAGCAGGCAAAGAAACCGGCAGATGAGAATTTTCCTTTTGGCCATGGCAAAGAGATTTATTTCTGGAGCTTCATCGTAGCAATTCTGATTTTCGCGTTGGGTGGCGGCATTTCCATTTACGAAGGCATCTCGCACATCAGGCATCCGGAGCCTATGAGCAACCCGATGATCAACTACGTAGTGCTGGGTTTAGCACTGTTATTCGAAGGTGCTGCCTGGCTGTTTGCCTTCCGCGAATTCACCCAGGTGAAGGGCAAATGGGGCTATTTTGAGGCGATTCAGCGCGCCAAAGATCCTTCCATTTTTGTCGTGCTGTTCGAAGACTCTGCCGCCATGCTGGGTTTGCTGGTTGCCTTCGCTGGTATCGTACTGAGCCAGACAACGGGCATTTTGTATTTCGATGGTGCAGCCTCAGTGATTATTGGTTTAATCTTAATCAGTACCTCAATGTGGCTGGCTTATGAAACCAAGGGATTGCTGATTGGTGAGAGCGCAAATTCCATTGTAATCAATGATATACGAACCACTATTGAAGCTAATTCTCTTGTTGAATGCGTCAATGAAGTACTCACTATGCACATGGGACCAGACTTTATTCTGGCGAATATCAGTGTGGATTTTCGAGATACCTGCACAGCCGTTGAGATTGAAACCGCAATTGCGGGAATTGACCAACGAATCAAATCGACTCATCCGCAGATTAAGCGGATATTTATTGAGGCCGAAAAGCGGACTGTCTGTTTAAGCTAAGTCGCAGCCCCAAACCAGAAGCTCTCATCTTTCTCCAGAAATTCCTGCCAGCTCATATAGTGCGAGCCATCGCAGGAAAAGGTAAGGCTGATTTTGCCGTTGAAGATGTTGATTGAGGCTGATCGCAGATAGAAGGTTTCATCAGTAAAACGTAGTTGTTTCATGGCGCGCAGAATTGAGCCTATACGGTCAGCCGGTATCAATGCATCTTCTGGATATGGACGTGCCGGATAGAGCAGACAGACATCCGGATCGCTAAGCGCTTCGTGGTCATGGATACGATAACGAAACGGGTCATCGACAAACCAGATGGTGGCACGTGAGCTTGAAAAGTGCAGCACACACTGGAACATGCCGCGATCAGTAATCAGTTCTTCGATGATGGCGATGGAGACGTCGATACTTTCGTCCATCGGGCTGTCTGTACGACGCTGCTGGAAGACCACACTGCGTATCGCCGGATCACCTTTGATTTGTTGCCAGTCGGCAGATTCTTCATAAACATCGCCAGTCACAGGCAGGTCACGTAAGTCGAAGTCAGCGCCTATATAGCCCAGGGTTTCGCCTTCCCGATGAACCGCTTGCAGCGCGGTAATCGAAGGCCGGTTGGCACGTAAACTCAAATAAGCATCAGATAGTAAAAAACCCCAGGCTGGCACCGGCTCACACATATAAGGACGCTGTGAGCGGTCACGATTGAAATGTTCCGGCATGAGTCCATTAGTATCTACATTATCGGAAACTTGCAGACCACACTTGTCGAGGGCGTACAAAAACAAACAGTTGGGCACACTACTGAAGCCTTCTAGCAATATTTTGTTGAGCGCGTCACGATCCGGCCAGACTGCTTCACAGTCTTCAGAAATGTGCGTAAGTGGACTGAGCAGGTTACGAGCTAGCTCAATTCGCTGTTGATTGACGGCTTCTTTCCAGGTTTTTTTCATATCGGTCATCTGGTTTCTATAACTTTGCTACATATCATTTTTAGCAGGACGATTTGAGCTAGATACTGCCTGCTGTGTTGCTTTTGGCCTCATAGATGCTGGTGGCTCAAGTAGAATAGTGTATTGGCGAATTAAATGCCCATTAGGCCAGTCCACTTCAATCAAGAAATTCATTGATGGCTCACGTACTGGCTTTGGCGACTTCACAGTGAGATAGACACGTCCATCTTCCACCAATACCTTGAACTTCAGAGAGCTCAATTCGTGCGGACGGTCTATACCCGCTTTAATAAATTCTTCAGCTGACGCCAGTTTGACAATTAAAATCTCGGCATCCTCAGGCACTGCGGATATCAAATCAATTCGTGCATCAAGTTGTTGATTTAGCATCGAATCAACCTGAATATCACCCAGGCCTAGAGCTAAACTATTAATCGGTAGCACTAACGTTCCGAGCACCAAAGTAAAGATCCATTTACACATTGCATTACCCCTGTTGTTGTTTGTCTTCATAGTGAGCCATTGTATTTAAAAGTTGACGTTCAGACTATGTGTTTTATGTAATAGTTCTGTTAAATTTTCGCAATAACTTAAGTTCATGCTCGATTCATGAGGAATCGTATAATATTTAAGCTAAAAATAGCTCCGCGATAGTATTGATTCAGGTTATTACAGCTAATAACCGTTATCATTCGCCTTTTGAAATTTGAACATATCAACAACCATTACTGGACAACAAACATGTTGAAAGCACTTAGTCGAATATTACTCACTGGATTCATTACTTTAGTGCCGGTCGTGTTGACGGTTTATTTAATGTACTGGCTGGCGGTGACCTCTGAACAGCTGATGGGCAATATGCTGCGCCTGGTTATGCCTGAATCTTTCTATTTCCCCGGCATAGGCATGCTAGCGGGTTTACTGGTGATGTTCATCGTCGGCCTGTTAATGAAGGCTTACCTGATTCGTCGAGTGTTTGCCCTGGGTGAAAAAGTACTGTATCGCTTACCACTGATTAAATCGATCTATCGCGCTTTTCGTGATCTATTTGATTTTATGTCGCCCAAAAAGAATGGCCTGGGGCAGGTGGTAGCTGTCAATATTAATGGCGTTCAGGCTATTGGCTTCATTACCCAGGAAGACAAAGATCGTCTACCCGAAGTCTTTCGCGAGGAAGATAGCGTACTGGTTTATTTGCCGATGAGTTATATGATGGGCGGGCACACCATTTTTGTAGCGCGTGAGAATGTTCGTGAACTCGATATGAGCATGGACGAAGCCATGCGCTTTGTTTTGACCGCGGGCATTACTGGCAAATCAGCGCCTTAATTAAGAGGGAACATCATGTCAGAAATGAAGCTTAAGGGTAGTTGTTTGTGCGGCGATGTTGAGTACGAGATTAATGCCGACACCACAGAACAAGCCGCCAAATTTTTTCACTGTCATTGCCAGCGTTGTCGTAAAGCCAGCGGTACAGGTCATGCCAGCCTGATTATTACTTTCGATTCATCACTCGAATGGAAAAAAGGCGGGGATTGTTTTAGCTATTACAAAGTACCTGAGGCTAAACGCTTCGCCACCTGTTTCTGTAAAAACTGCGGTGGCGCTTTACCTCGCTATGATGCCGAAAACCGTCGCGCAGTAATTCCTGCTGGCTCACTCGACCACGAGCCTGATATAAAACCTGAAGCACGGATTTTCTGGGACTCACGTGCTGAATGGTCGTGCCAGGATGATATACCGGCTTTCGCCGAATACCCGGATAGTCCATGATTGCAGAGTTATTAGAACTCACAACCCTGCAAATCGTTCTTTCCATCATCATTATCTTTGCTGCTTACGTGGTCAAAGGTTTGTCGGGTTTTGGTTCGGGTCTGGTCGCAATTCCATTTTTAGCCTTATTATTTCCGCTTAAATTTATCGTGCCCGTTTTTGGCCTGCTGAGTTATGGCGGCACGGTCATGCAAAGCCTACAATTGAGAAAGCAGGTCGTGTGGGGCGATTTATTACCCCTGATCCCATTCACCCTGACGGGCGTCGGTGTTGCTGTCTGGTTGCTGGTGAATGTAGAGGCACATTTATTAGTATTAGCACTCGGTATTTTCGTGCTGGCTTATTCGGTCTATTCATTGCTCTCAATTCATAGCACGCCCGGTAGTCGTTACTGGGCAATATTAGCGGGCAGCTTTGGCGGCCTGGTGGGTGCCTTGTTCGGCACCGGTGGACCTTTTTATGTGGCTTACCTGAAAATGCGTCGGCTAGACAAAGGTGCCTTCAGGGCCACCATCGCCATGGTGTTTTTGGTCGATGGCGGCACCCGCATGTTCGCCTATGCCAGCACTGGCCTGTTTACCCCGCAGGTATTAATACTGGTCGCAGTCATGATTCCGGTATTACTCACCGGCATGTACGTTGGCCATCACCTACATATAAAGATCGAGCCACATCGATTCAACCAGATGATCAGCATAATGCTGATTTTTAGCGGCATAATGCTGATTTATAAAGCGATGAACTTCACCTGATGTATAATCGGGATATCCATTAAACGTTTAAACAATCTACATATCAGCCATGAATATCGAAGAAAACATACAAAAAGCCAAGCAGTTTATAGATACCAATCAGCACGATGAAGCACGTATGTGCCTATTAGAAGTATTAAAAGAAGAGGCCACCAATAAAGCGGCCTTGATCATGCTCGGCGGTTCTTACTTCAGCATGGAAAAATATGCTGAAGCCGAAATGGTATTTGAAAGACTGATTTTGCTAGAACCCGGTATTGGTCAATTCTCAATTGGCTTATTCAATACGCTATGGCGAATGAATCGTCAGGAAGAAGCACTGGAAGAAATAAAACGCTTTTTATCGAACGCCGACCAGGAAGTCGAAAATGAAACCATTGGTCAATATATTGCCATCATTAATCATATTGAAAGTGGCAACAACCTGGATAGCGATACACCAGAGTAGGTGTTCAACTTCATCTTGTCGTTAGCTTAATACTATCCATCATAATAAAAAACATGACTAATACTGAAACACTACGCAGAAAATTCATGGCGCAAGGTTTACGACAAAGTGAACTAGCCGCCGATCCGTACCAGCAATTTGAAAACTGGTATCAACAAACCATGGAATCCGATTTACCAGAACCTACTGCTATGTCTTTAGCCACGGTTGATGCTAATGGTCAGCCCTGGCAACGTATGGTTTTACTGAAAATGTTTGATGAAGATGGTTTTGTTTTTTTTACAAATTTCTCCAGTCGTAAAGCTGGGCATATTGATAACAATTCCAGGGTGAGCTTATTATTTCCCTGGCACCCGATGGGGCGGCAGGTAAAAGTAACCGGGCAGGCTGAGAAAATATCCACGGCTGAATCATTAAAATATTTTTCAAGCCGGCCACGTGGCAGCCAGATAGGGGCGTGGGCTTCACGTCAAAGCAACGTCATTAACTCCCGCGCCTTGCTTGACACCATGTTTGAACAGGTAAAAAATAAATTCGTTAAAGGCGAAATTCCTTTGCCTGATTTCTGGGGTGGTTATCGCATTAAGGCGGATTCACTGGAATTTTGGCAGGCACGAGACAACCGTTTACACGATTGTTTTTTTTATCAGCATGATGATATCGGCCAATGGAAGATTAGCCGCCTGGAACCTTGATCAACACCATGTCTTTCCCGAATTATTTAAAGTTAATAGTATTACTGCTGATCACTCTAACATCAGCCTGTTCAACAACACCGCCAAAAAATATTGATAGCAGTTGCGATATATTTTTTGAGAAAGATGACTGGTACGACGACGCCAAAGATAGTTATGAAAGATGGGGCGTACCCATTCATGTACAACTCGCCATCATCCATCAGGAATCACGTTTTAACTATGACGCAAAAACGGAGATGGAATATTTTTTATGGATTATTCCAATTGGTCGAAAGTCTGACGCCTATGGTTATGCGCAGGTTAAAGATGCCACCTGGGACTGGTACATAGAAAAATCGGGGAATAGCGGAGCTGACCGCGATGACTTTGATGATGCAGTCGATTTTATCGGCTGGTATGGCAAATATACTCACACCACACTCGGCATTTCAAAATGGGATGCTTACAACCAGTATCTAGCTTACCATGAAGGCCATGGTGGTTTTAAGCGTAAAACTTATAACAAAAAACCCTGGCTGGTAAAAGTCGCCAGGAAAGTAGAAAAGCGTTCCAAGCGTTATTCTGCACAACTGAAAAAATGTCAAAAGGAGCTGGAGTCTCGTTGGGACTTGTGGCCTTTCTGGTAATTAGAAATGAAGCACAACTCTAATTTTTGGGAAACAAAATCACTGAATGAAATGAGCGATGATGAATGGGAATCGCTTTGCGATGGCTGCGCTCGCTGTTGCCTGGTCAAACTTGCAGATGAAGACAGCAATAAAATTTATCTCACCAATGTTGCCTGCAAATTGCTCGACCTGGAAACCTGCCGTTGCAGCGATTATGCTCACAGACTAAAAGCCGTACCAATGTGCATGAACCTAAAAACTGATTTATCTGAAATGCTGGACTATCTGCCAGAATCATGTGCTTATCGGCTTTTGCACGAAGGTAAGTCATTAGAAAGCTGGCACCCTTTAGTCAGCACAAACCCTGACTCTGTTCATGAAGCAGGGATATCAGCCGGTGAATTTGCCGTATCTGAACAAGCCATCCATCCTGAGCAACTTGAGCAACACATCATAGGATCATTATCTGATGACAATTAATCACCACGAGCGAAAACGATGAGCGCAGAAGAAATTTCAGGATGGTTAGCGGCGATATTCACTACATTGATTTTTGCTCCCCAACTTTACAAAGCATTCACCACGAAAAAAACCCGGGACATTTCCATGCTGATGATTGTGCTGGCCATTATGGGTAACTCAGCCTGGTTAGTGCAGGCATCACTGACATCGAACACACCTTTGATGGTTTGTGCTGTACTAATCATTATTATGAGCATCATATTGATGCTATTCAAATACTACAACGACAAAAAAAAACTACAGGATTAATCATTGGACGTTCTTACTCAAGGGCTGCTAGGAGCAGCACTATCACAATCTATTGCCCATAAAAAAGAAACTCGTATCGCGACTGGTGTTGGTTTTTTTGCCGGACTGATTGCAGATGCAGACATATTAATCTCGTCGCCCTCTGATCCCTTATTAAATATCGAACTGCACCGGCACTTTAGTCACTCCATATTTTTCATACCCTTTGGAGCATTAATCGCAGCGCTCATTTTATGGCCTGTCCTGAAACGATTTTTTAACACTAATCCATTAACGTTTAAACGTTTGTATGTTTTTTGTTTGTTGGGTTATAGCCTGAGCGGTTTTATTGATTCCTGCACCAGTTACGGAACACATTTGTTATGGCCGCTCAACGATGAACGTATCACCTTTCATCTTATTTCAATTATTGATCCTATTTTTACTGGCGTATTGATGATCGCAGTAATTAAGGCATGGCGAAACCATCGTCCACGTATTGCACACATCGGCCTCTTATTCTGCGGCTGCTATTTATTGCTCGGTGTATTCCAGTTAAACCGTGCCACTGACCTGGCCATGGAACTTGCCAGCTCTCGTCAGCACGATGTAGAACAACTGGTCGTCAAACCCTCTTTAGCAAACCTTCTTGTCTGGCGTTCAACCTATATTTCGGGCGAGACGATTTACGTTGATGCAGTTCGCCCCGGCATCACAGAAAATAAAATATACACTGGTAGTTCGGTACCTTTATTTATACCTGAACGCGATGCCATAGATATCCCCAAAGACTCAGTTTTATATGCTGATATTCTTCGCTTCGAAAAATTCTCAGATGGCTTTATTGCTATGGAACCGGGCAAGGATGATTTACTCGGTGATGTGCGCTACAGCATGACACCAATAAAAATAGCTACACTGTGGGGTATTACTTTGGATAAAAGTAAGCTTAACAAGCATGCGTACTATGGCTTTTATCGCGCCACCTCGCCGGATGACCGTAAAAACTACACCTCTATGATTTTTGGTAATTAACCAGTGATAACTAGCAATGTGTCATTTGCCCGAATCTTTTTCAATTCCTGACTGGGTACACTGGCTTGCACAGGATAGCTGTGGTGCCTGGTGGGGTTATTCTGTTGAGCCGTTAAGAAATGACAAGGGCTGGTATGAAAACGAAGTCGGCGAGTATCTATTACTCGGCACAACCGATCCACTCGACTGGCCGAATTCCCTAAAACGCATTAATCACATTTAAGCATTAACTGCTTTGCTCGAAAAATAATCTCGCGTTAATTTAAACACCAGCGGGCTGAGCAATAACAAGGCAATCAAATTTGGTAATGCCATTAGCGCATTTAGCGTATCAGCCAGTAACCAGATAAATGAAAGCTTCGCAGTCGCACCAATTGGAATGGCAATAATCCAAAGTACACGAAAAGGCACAATCGAACGCACACCAAATAAATACTCAACGCATTTCTCACCGTAAAAACTCCAGCCGAGCAGGGTGGTAAAAGCAAAGACACTCAAACCAAAGGTAACAACATAACCACCTACACCAGGCAACGCGGTTTCAAATGCAAGCGAGGATAGGGTGGCGCCAGTTTCACCACTGGTCCATGCACCAGTCACAATAATCACCAGACCAGTCATAGTGCAGAGAATTAGCGTATCGATAAATGTACCCAGCATAGCGATGGTACCTTGTCGTACGGGGCTATCTGTTGCCGCCGCAGCATGTGCGATTGGTGCGCTACCTAGTCCTGCCTCATTAGAAAAAATACCGCGTGCTACACCAAAGCGAATCGCAGCCCAGACTGCGGCTCCTGCAAAACCACCAGTTGCTGCCACTGGAGTGAATGCATGGGTGAATATAAGTGAAAATGCTGCCGGTACTTCAGAGGCATTGGTGATCAAAACAACTAAACTTGCCGCCACGTATGCAATTGCCATAAAGGGCACCAGTTTGCCCGCAACATCGGCGATACGTTTGATACCACCGATCAGAACCAGCCCAACAAAGACCGCCATAACTAAACCCGTCAGCAGATGTGAAACGCCTAGTTTGGAGTTAAGCACATCAGCAACAGAATTAGCCTGTATGGTATTGCCGATGCCGAAACCAGCTAAAGCACCGAATACAGCAAATGCAGTACCCAGCCATGCCCAGTGCTTCTTCAAACCATTTTTGATGTAGAACATAGGTCCGCCGATGTAATTGCCTTTCTCATCGGTTTCACGGTAATGGACTGCCAGTACCGCCTCGGCATATTTTGTCGCCATACCGACCAGGGCGGTACACCACATCCAGAACAGGGCACCGGGACCACCTAAAAAGATAGCGGTTGCCACACCAGCAATATTGCCGGTACCGATAGTGGCCGCCAATGAAGTCATCAGGGCTTTAAAGGGTGCAATATCACCTTCACCCGTTTCCTTCCGACCTTGCCATAACATGCGAAAGCCATAAGCAATATAGCGTAATGGCATGAAGCGCAGACCACCCATCAAGTACAGGCCGGTACCCAGAATCAACACCAGCATGACAGGCCCCCAGACGAGACCATTCAATTCATTCAGTAGTTCCTTAATAATATCCATGTTGATTCACCACGCCTGCCTGATTATTATTATTTTCTTTTGCCTGTTTTAGTCGGATGTTAAAGGCGAATGCATTAAAATGCACGCAATGAATATTGTTCCCGCACAAAACCTGGCTTGCCCCATCGATAAGCTCGAGCTACTTAAAGAGCAACGTCATTACCAATGCGCTAATGGTCATAGCTTTGATATTGCCAAACAGGGTTACGTCAATCTACTCCCGGTTCAACACAAGAAATCTAAAAATCCCGGCGATAGTAAAGCCATGGTGCAGGCCAGAACTCGTTTTTTAGATACCGGTTTTTATAAACCAATTGCCGATCTTCTATCGGACATCATTTTCCAGCAACTAGATAACGATAAAGATAATTGCATTTTTGATGCTGGTTGTGGTGAAGGTTATTATCTACAGCATGTTATCAATGCCGCTCAGGCTATAAATAGTGAGTCTCATCTTTCTTTTATCGGCATGGATATTTCAAAACCCGCCGTGCTTGCCGCCAGCAAACGAAGTCAACAGGCAAGCTGGATAGTAGGCACAAATAGTCAACCACCTTTTCTGGATGAGTCTATCGATCTTATTTTCTGTGTGTTTGGTTTTCACAGCTTTGATGGTTTTAAAAAAATCCTGAAGCCTAAATCCAGGCTCATACTCGTTGAACCCGGTGAAAAACATCTACAGGAATTAAGAGAAATCA
Organism: Gammaproteobacteria bacterium; assembly: GCA_023136715.1. Taxonomy (GTDB): domain Bacteria; phylum Pseudomonadota; class Gammaproteobacteria; order SZUA-229; family SZUA-229; genus LH-M37. The sequence goes on from JAGLQT010000206.1 coordinate 12,266, forward strand.
TTTACGCAGCGCCACCTGGCGAAAAGACGGAGAGCAAATCAAACGATCATAATGATTACACTCTAATCGATACAAAGACTTTAGAATTTAAAATACAGCTAACAAATAACTCGCAGATTTTAGACCTGCTCAACATGACTCCCCATCTGTATAGAGCTAACAGTGAAGGAAAAACCAGCATAGAAAGCATGGATTCGCTGTCTCTAACGACTGATATTATGTTCAAAGTTTTTGAATATAACCCTGTAAATAACCGGTCGTAACAAACTCAGACATTGTTAAAACTTTGTTTTTAACAGCCACGTGCTGATAAAACTCAAAGCATCTATGAATGAGCACAGCGGTCTGGCTTTACAACATTACAGATTAAATCAATATGAACACCGCAATTATTTACAGCTTTCGTCGCTGTCCCTACGCCATGCGTGCACGCCTTGCCCTGAAGTATTCTGGTATTAAAGTTGAGCTGCGTGAAGTAGATTTAAATAATCCACCGGATGAATTAGTTGCTATCTCAAGCAACGCAACCGTACCGGTATTACATTTGCCCGATGGTAGCGTGCTTGATGAAAGCTGGGATATTGTTCAATGGGCCGCTAGACAAAATGATCCTGATTTATGGCTGGGGGAAAATGATCAGCACCTGATTGAATCGGATATGTTGCTGGAAACTAATGATTATTCTTTTAAGCAGGATCTGGATCATTATAAATATGCTGATCGATACCCAGAACACACTATTGAATATTATCGAGAGCAGGGTGAGGAATTCTTACAGGAACTGGAAGACCGGCTCAAGGTAACACGTTATCTTTTATCAGGCACCGTAACTATCGCTGATGTCGCTATTTTCCCTTTTATCCGACAATTCGCCATGGTCGACAAATCATGGTTTGACCAGGCGCCGTATCCAAAACTGCAACAATGGCTGAATAGCTTCACCGACTCAGATCAGCACGAAGCCCGTCTTTTCACCTCCATTATGGATAAATATGAGATATGGAAACAGGGTGACTCACCTGTTCACTTCTAATCAAATATTATTGTGAAATCTTTTCAATATCGTATTCCCACATAAATATCGGTTTTTTTTACACAAAATGACCGTTTGTCGGTAAATCGACAAACATGTCGAAAAACTTTACTTCTATTGTTGAACTTTCGACAACATAGGGCTATATTCTATCTAACAGTATATCTTTATACAGTTTTTTATCGATACACTATTAACTATCAGTGTGTTACAACACATAGTTAAAATCAAATTAATAAATAACACAGCTCGGCAACAAGTTTTTTAAAACACGCCAGCGCTCCTAAATGCTCAAAAACCTCGAATACGCCTCGAATTAAAGGGGCCACAAACGCAATCCGCGCCCAACCACTATGCGCGGCTTGAAAACGAGTGGAGAGCAGACATGACTACAGATAATTACACCCTGAAGACCGGCGACTTATCTGACGACCAACCCCAGGAACACCAATATAGTCAGCTAATTGGAAACATTTATAGTTTTCTAAATGACGAATTATTGCAACTATTCAGTGAAATGCTGAATCATTCTGAACGCTCTCTGGTTGAAATAGAAAAGAATATCGAGCTATCAGTATCTGCTGACAGCAACTACCAGATCGATGAAAAGCAAGAACTGGAAATCAAAGCTTTAAAAATTCTTCATATGGAACGCGCACGCATCCATACCAATTTTTTTATATCCATTAATGAGCAACTACTGCCGTCTACGATATCAGCATTCGAGGATAACGACGACGAGGAACTGAGCCTTGTTGATACGGATGAAATGGAGGAAATGGTCGCAATCACTACCATGCACTCCAATGCGCTTAATTTATTCGGCGATGACATTAACCACCTTGAAGCTCGCATTGAGTTCCTTGAAATCATGTCAGCCCCCATATTTGACCACAAGGCCATTAATCCTAATCGCATTTGTGAAGCATTCCAGATTTCAATAAAACCACTCGACCTGACACCAGAAAAGAAGATGGTTTTATTTAAATATTTTGACGAGAACGTTAATTTAAAACTGGCTAATATGTACCAAACGATTAACAACATGCTAATCGAAGCAGGCGTTCTTCCCGAAGTTATCCTTAGCTCAAAACATGATGAAGCACCTACAGAAGAAAAAGCATTTGAAAACCGCACAGCTACTTATTACGACCCGGAAGAAAAAGTAGCAACCAACTTCATTCCTCGCTCACAGGAGGAAATGAACAGCATCGTCAGTCAATTTATGAAAGGCGATATTTCTATTACTGGCGACGAACTTGAATTACCAGATTCTTTCTACAAAGACCCGAACGAACAAAACGCCAGTGACAAAAAACTTTTTGCCAGAAAAGATGTACTGAAGTCACTCAATCGACTGCAGAATAAACTGCTTGAATTAGGCGCAAAATCAGAGCTCATCAATAACAAGGAAATAAAAGAGTCCTTAATGAGAGATATGGGCATTGATGCAAATGATGACATATCAAAAGAAATAGCCGTTCTCGACGAACGCAGCATCGATTTTGTAGGCATGATGTTTGACGCTATCACCACTGATGAAAGCATTTCACCTGTAATTACTGATCTTGTTATGCAGCTACAAATTCCTATGATCAAAGTGGCGGTTAGTGATGAGGCGCTATTTACAAATGAACAACATCCAGCACGAAATGTATTGAACTTAATTCCAAAGGCAGGCAAGGGTGTCATTGAAAAAGAAGATCGTATCTATTCTGATCTGGACGATATTGTTAACAATATCCTCAATGAATATGAAATCGATACTGCTTGTTTTGATGATGCAGTAGATTCACTCTATGACCTTATAGAGAATGAAGAAAGGCTAGCCAAAGCACAGGAACTTGAAGAACAAAGGATCATTATTCGTGACCATGCTCGTAGCGTAGTGATCTCTGAGCTACGCAACTTAACTTCCAATAAAGAAATACCGCAGCAAGTTCAACCATTGATATTGAAGAACTGGTCTACACTGATGTTTAATCGCCACATAAAACACGGCAAAGAAAGTTATGAGTGGATGGAATCCATTTTACTATTAAAATTATTATTAAAATGCTTGCAGCCTATCAAGCAACAATCACAATGGACTTTCCTCGATAATAATCATTTCGCGCTGGTCGAAGCGGTTAATGACCAGCTTTATGATACTAAGCAGGATAAAGAGGACATTAATACAAAACTATCGTTACTTGAAGAAACCTTTCTAAGCATGCTTAATGAAGCTGGCTATGCTATTGAAGAAGCTGAAATTGATGAGCCACAAAACATTGTTCATGAAACAATTGACACAGATATTGAGCAGGAACTTGATCTGGCTAGACAAGAAGCACAAATAGCCCTTGATAAAATTAACCTTCTACCTGCTAACGTGAAGCCAGGCGTATGGTTTGAAGTATTTAATGGTGAAGACAGGGCCATTCGACGAGTTAAGATGTCAACCATTTTGACTGAAGCAGCAAAAATCATCTTTGTTGATAGAAAGGGCATTAAGGTCATTGAAAAGGATGCCGGTGATTTTGCAGAAGAACTTAATCAAAACATGTCGCGAGTTCTAGCTGATCATTCAACCTTTGATCATGCTCTCGGCAAAGTAATTGGCTGTATGGCTGCTTAATTTGATAACATGGAAATCAAACCATACGCAGAATCCTGTGACCAGAATCGCGACGCAATATTTAATGTGCTTCAGCCTTTACTAACTCACTCCAGCGCCGTTCTGGAAATAGGCAGCGGTACTGGACAGCATGCAGTTTATTTTTCAGAAAAATCACCTCACATCGTATGGCACACTAGTGATCAGGCTGAAAATATTGAAGGTATCAAACTTTGGGTATCAGAGATCGAGACTGAACGATTACGTCAACCTGTTGAGCTGGATGTGACTCAGGCGATCTGGCCTGATATATCCTTCGACACCGTATTTACCGCCAATACCTGTCACATTATGGATCAACGCTCTGTTGAAATCATGCTCAAGCGCGTCGGTGAATTACTACCCAAAGAAGGCCAGCTAATTATCTACGGACCTTTTAATTACAACCGGCAATACACCAGCTCCAGCAATGAACAATTCGATCAATGGCTGAAATCACGTGATCCGGAAAGCTGTATAAAAAATTTTGAAGATTTAAATGAACTGGCAGAAAAGACAGGAATGCGATTGATCAATGATTACGAAATGCCTGCCAACAATCGTATATTGCACTGGCGTAAGTTAAAGTAAAATACTCATCAGCCGTACTTATTTTCACTAAATAGTCGCTGTATTTTTTCTATCTCATCCATGTTGTTCACTAATGCGTTAACACAATCAGCATCCAGTTTTTCACCAGCAAGATCCTTTAGTACTTCAACAGCCTTCTGATTACTCCATGCCTGCTTGTAGGGGCGACAACTGGTTAACGCATCAAAGACATCAGCGACTGCAACGATACGTGCTTCCAGTGGAATTTCATCCTGAACTTTGCCTTCTGGATAGCCAGTTCCATTAACTGCTTCGTGATGAAATTCGGCAATATTTCGAAGAATGTGAATATGCTTGATATTGTGCAGGCCAAAATTATTGACGAGATCATCGATCATTTCGCGACCTTTACGCGCATGCGTTTTCATCACGACAATTTCCTCATCACTCAACAAACCAGGCTTCAGCAATACATCATCGGGAATTGCAATCTTGCCAATATCATGCAGCGACGAGAACATAAAAACATGCTCAATATATTCATCATCAAGACGGTATTTTTTTGCAATGGCACTTGCAATGAGTCGACTATAACGCGACATACGATCAAGATGGCTGCCCGTTTCCGGATCACGACAGTGTGTAATTTGACTGGTTGTTTTAATGGCGGCAGTTAAAGCCCTGATTGAGCTGAGCTCATTAATCACCATCAGCGCAATCATATGACCGTAGATATCAATCTGTCGTAAGGTCGCCTCCGTAAACACATCTTTTTCTAACGAGTTAAAAAAAAGAAATCCGAAAAAATCACCCTCATTAAACATAGGCAGGGTATAACTGGCTTTATAGCCCTGCCGCGCGAGCCTTTTCGTCTGATCTTGCTCACCCTCGGTAAAGGTCAGCATATTATTGATAACACGTGGTATGCCTCTATCAAGAAGCTCTTTCAGTGAAGGTGCGTTATCGATAAGTTCCTGATAATTCTCTAAATGAGTATCATCACCACCGCTGTGCAAATAAGTCTTAAGAATTTTAGTTTCTAGATCATAGAGCGTTACAGCAATACGCGCTATGAAAGGGAACTGCTGACACATCGATTCATGTGCCGCTATAAGCTTATCCCTGAGAGGCATATGCTTATTGAGATTTTCGAGCGTATCTCGATGTGATGTCATAACTGCTTCCTTATCACTGATCTGAAATAACGCAAAGCCTTACAAAAAACAAAGTTATAGCGCATAAATTTATAGTACACGAAGATATAAACCATAAAAACACTTTAAGCGGTAAACTGTAAAAAATATTCCGATATAAGAAATTATTACATTTTCATTAACAGTAAATACTTTATATTAAGTGATATCCAGGCGATCATATCATTGATTGAAATCCACGCAGGTATATTATAAAATGCTAATACTTAACATTAAGTCATTGAGGACATTATGAATAGTGAGATTTCTTGCGAAAAATTACAACAGCTTTTAGGCGATGGCGCCCAATTGATTGATGTACGATCTACCATGGAATTCAATCAGGGCGCACTGAATGGTGCTATCAACTTGCCTATTAATTCGATTCAACACAACACAGATACGATCGACCAGACAAAACCTGTTTTACTTTACTGTCGCTCTGGCCAGCGTTCTGGCATGGTTAAACAGTTCCTCATTTCGCTTGGCTTTCAAGACGTTTATAATATTGGCAGTTACACTAAGTACGCCTTCTGTTAAGCCATTCTGGGGTTTTATCTCATGAACTACGAATTCAATGTCGAAAACATCAAATGTGGCGGTTGTGCTGGCACCATCGTCAAAAAACTTAATGCGATTGATGGCGTTGAAAACACGGATGTCGACATTGAAGCCGGTATTGTTAAAGTCAGCGGCAACGATGGACTTCATGAGAACTTATTATCCAGCCTGTTAAAAATGGGCTATCCCGAAACAGGCAGTACCGAAGGCATGGCGGCAGCTAAAGCCAAAGCTAAATCTTTTGTCAGTTGCGCTGTGGGCAAATTTAACACCGATAAGTAATACGCAAAAATTCAAGTTTACAGCGCGATTTTCAAACTTATTTCGTGATACTCTACGCGCGCTATGCGTACCGACGATTTCCACTTTGATCTTCCTGATGAGCTAATCGCTCAACAACCCTGCGAGCAACGCTCTGCCAGCCGGTTGCTGCACCTTTCTCGCACCCCAGAAGACGACAAAGAATCCATACAACATTGCCAATTCAAAGATCTAATCGGCCTGCTAAACGCAGGCGACCTACTGGTTTTTAATGATACGCGTGTCATTCCTGCTCGTTTATACGGACAGAAACCCACAGGCGGCAAAGTTGAAGTATTGATTGAGCGACTGATTGATGAAAATCACTGCCTGGCTCACGTTCGCGCCAGCAAAACACCCAAAGTAGGCTCCTTGCTTCATATTGGAAATGAAGGTGAATTCACGCTAAAAGTTGATGCGCGTCAGGATGATCTGTTCGTTCTGAGTTCGAACAACGAGACCAGGCTGACCGATATCATGCAGCAAGTTGGCCACATACCATTGCCGCCTTATATTACGCGTGCCGACGCAGCCGTCGATTTTGAACGCTATCAGACCGTGTACTCAAAAAATCCCGGTGCGGTTGCCGCGCCCACAGCGGGGCTTCATTTTGATGATGCCCTGATGAAACAACTGAAAGAGAAGGGCGTTCAAACTACCTTTGTTACATTGCACGTAGGCGCGGGTACCTTTCAGCCGGTTCGCGTTGAAAACATTGAAGACCACCCCATGCATTCTGAATACCTTGAGGTGACTCAGGCTACTGTCGACGCCTGTCAGCGTACAAGGGAAAAGGGAGGCCGCATTATTGCAGTGGGGACAACGGCGGTTCGCTCATTAGAAACGGCTTCGACCAGCGGCACGCTGCAGTCATTTGCTGGCGAGACAAACATCTTTATTTATCCCGGTTATAAATTCCGCAGTGTTGATGCCATGGTCACCAATTTTCACCTGTCGGAATCAACGCTATTGATGCTGGTTAGCGCCTTTGCCGGTAAGGAAAAAATACTTGATGCCTATCAGCAGGCCATTGAAAATCGCTACCGCTTTTTCAGTTATGGCGATGCGATGTTTATTTCCTAGAAAACTAATAACAAACAACATTAACTAATAAATATATATTATTGTTTTATAATGAAATTTACTTTAATAAACAGCAATAAAACAGCGCGAAGAGGAAGACTGGAGTTTGAACGCGGCAGCGTTGAAACCCCAGCATTCATGCCTGTTGGTACTTATGGCACCGTCAAAGCGATGACCCCCGAAGAGCTGGAAGGCATGGGCGCTCAAATCATTCTCGGCAACACCTTCCA